>DAOUMG010000108.1:0-12698 GCA_034411935.1 Dehalococcoidaceae bacterium | reverse complement strand
CTTGAAGGGAAAGCCTTTAAATTCGGCGATAATATCTCTACAGATCATATTGCCCCAGGGAGGCTGGCGCACCTGCGGAGCGACCTGCCAGAGCTTGCCAGACATGTCCTAGAAGATGCCGATCCTACCTTCGCTTCTCGTGTTAAGAAGGGTGATTTCGTCGTCGGCGGCAATAACTTCGGGCTGGGCTCCAGTCGCGAGCACGCCCCGTTGATAATCAAGATGGCCGGGGTGAGCGCCGTTTTAGCGAAATCGGTAGCCCGCATTTTCTTTCGTAACGCTATAAACCTGGGACTGCCGGTGCTTATCTGCGATACGGATAGGATTGATGACGGCGATGAGCTGGAAGTTGACCTAAGCAAGGGGATTATAAAGAATAAAACTAGGAAAGAGACGCTTAAGTTTAATAAACTACCGGATGTTATGCTCTCTCTATTAAACGAAGGTGGCTTGATACCTTACATAAAGAAATATAAAGATATAAAACTGGATTAGACGGGGGTTTAATAATGAGCTATAAAGTTACGCTCATCCCTGGAGATGGGGTAGGGCCGGAGATTACTGAAGCAACCAGGCGGGTACTGGAAGCCACCGGCGTTGCCTTTGAATGGGAAGTGGTTCACGCCGGCGCCGATGTCATAGAAAGATACGGTACGCCGCTGCCGGAGCATGTGATTGAGTCCATAAAAAAGAACAAGGTCGCCATTAAAGGGCCGGTTACCACGCCGGTGGGTTCGGGTTTCCGCAGTATCAATGTAGCCCTTCGCAAGGCGCTTGACCTCTATGCCTGCGTCCGCCCCTGTAAAAGTTATCCGGGTGTTCCTTCGCGCTACAATAATGTTGACATAATAATCTTCCGTGAGAATATGGAAGACCTTTACGCCGGCATTGAATTTGAGAAAGGCGCAGATGAAACGAAAAAGCTGATTAAAGCTATCAAAGAACTGAAAGGCTTGAGCATTAAGGATGATTCGGGAATAAGTATAAAACCTATTTCTGAAAGCGGTACCAAACGCATAGTCAACGCCGCCTTTAGATTTGCCAGAAAAAGTGGCAGAAGAAAGGTTACCGCCGTTCACAAGGCTAACATAATGAAGTTCACCGACGGACTATTCTTAGAAACGGCTCGGACAGTGGCTAAGGAATATCCCGATATAGAGTTTGAGGACAGAATCGTAGATAATATGACAATGCAGCTGGTAAAGAGACCAAGGCAGTTTGATATTATAGTAACCGAAAACCTCTACGGGGATATACTTTCGGACCTGTGTGCCGGGCTAGTCGGCGGGCTGGGAGTGGCTCCCGGTGCCAATATGGGCGACGAGATAGCCCTGTTCGAGCCGACCCATGGCAGCGCCCCCAAGTACAAGGGAATGAACAAGGTTAACCCGATGGCGATGATGCTCTCAGGCGTTATGATGTTAAGGCATATAAGAGAAGCAGGCAGCGCCGACAGGCTGGAAAAGGCTATTGCGGATGTCATCGCTGAGGGCAAAAGCGTTACTTATGACCTTAAAGACCCTTCGCAGCAGGACGAGGCGGTAGGCACCTCCGAAGTAGCCGATGCCATAATAGAAAAGCTGCGAGGCAGATAAATATGGCTAAAAAGGTAAGTATAATCGGCGCCGGTAATGTCGGCGCCAGCCTGGCACAGCGGCTTTACAACGGCGGGATTACCGATATAGTTCTTGTTGATGTTATAGAAGGCCTGCCCCAGGGAAAGGCGCTGGATATATCGCAGACGGCTAATTTCTTGAAAACGAACCTACAAATTAGCGGAACGAATGACTATAAAGATACGGCGGGCTCGGACATAATTGTAATAACCGCCGGCATTAGCCGCAAGCCGGGAATGACGCGCGACCAGCTGCTGGCTACTAATATGAAGATAGTGGCCGACGCCACCCGTAAATCCGCCGGCTACTCTCACGGTTGTATTATTATTGTAATCACCAATCCGGTTGATGCCATGACCTATCTGTCGCTTAAGGTAAGCGGGTTTACAAGGCAGAGGGTATTCGGCTTATCGGGAGCTCTTGACGGAGCGCGCCTGGCCAGTTTTATAGCAGATGAAATGGATATTTCGGCGGGAAACGTTACCCCTTTCGTTATCGGAGAGCACGGCGGCAGCATGGTGGTCGTCCCCAGGCTGACGATGGTAGACGGCAAGCCGCTAACTAAACTGCTATCGTCTGAAAAGGTAAACAGACTAAGTAAGCGTACCGTTAACGGAGGCGCCGAGATAGTCTCCTATCTTAAAACGGGCAGCGCCTTCTACGCACCGGCTGCTTCTGCGGCTCAAATGGTAGAGGCGGTGCTTGGTGATAATAAAGAGATAATAAACTGCTCAGCATATCTTAACGGGGAATACGGGCTTAAAGATATAGCCATCGGCGTGCCGGTGCGATTGGGTAAGAATGGCATTGAAGAAGTGATAGAGCTTGAGCTTAACGCAGGAGAGAGGCAAGCCTTCCTAAGCTCAGCGGATGCTATTAGAAAAACAATCAACAAGCTGGATATAGCTTAAGGTAACGACCGTGAGAGAAATAAAAACATCGGATATTACCGAAGAGGTAGCCCGGCTCTGCCGGGAGGCAAACTACAGGCTCGGCGATGATGTAATCACTGCTCTTACCAAGGCACTCAATAATGAAACATCGCCCCTCGGCAGGGAAGTGCTTGAGAAACTGCTGGAGAACTCACGTATTGCCGTCGAAGAAGATATCCCACTGTGTCAGGATTGCGGTACTGCTGTGGTATTTCTTGATCTGGGGCAGGATGTCTATATAGCTGGCGGTTATCTGAATGATGCCGTAACAGAAGGAATTAGAAAAGGCTATAAAGAGAGCTACCTGCGTAATTCAATGGTTGGTAAGCCTTTTTCAAAGAGGCTTAATACGGGAGATAACACCCCGCCGGTAATCCACACAGAAATCGTCCCTGGAGATAAACTCAAAATCAGCCTGATGGCGAAGGGCAGCGGCTCGGAGAATATGAGCCACCTGGCTATGCTAAAGCCGGGCGATGGCAGACAGGGCATTATAGACTTTGTTAAAGAAACCGTAGAAAAAGCAGGCGGTAACGCCTGCCCGCCGCTTATCATCGGGGTAGGCATCGGCGGCACCGCCGAGAAAGCGATGCTGCTGGCCAAAAGAGCACTGCTTAGAAAAATGGGCGAGCCTAGCGGAGATAAAGAAACCGCCGAACTGGAAAGGGCGGTACTTGAAAATGTTAACGAAACGGGCATAGGACCGATGGGATTCGGAGGCAGCACCACCGCGCTGGCAGTCAATATAGAGACATTCCCCTGCCATATCGCCAGCCTGCCGGTAGCCGTCAACCTTCAGTGCCACAGCGCCCGCCATAAAGAGGCGGTGCTGTAAATGAAAGCTATAAGGGTAACCTCGCCGTTATCTGATAATGAACTAAAAGAGCTAACCGCGGGTACATCCGTACTTATCTCAGGTGTTATCTACAGCGCCCGCGATGCCGCCCACAAACGCCTGACGGAATTAATAGATAAAGGTGAAAAACTGCCACTTAAGTTGAAAGGCCAGACTATCTATTATATGGGTCCCTCGCCGGCAAGACCTGGCAGGATTATCGGTGCGGCAGGTCCCACCACCAGTGCCAGGATGGACAGCTATACGCCAAAGATGCTGGCAGCGGGGGTGAAAGCGTTTATCGGCAAGGGAGGCCGCTCTCCAGAAGTAAAAGAAGCCTTAAAAGAAAAGAAAGCCATTTACCTGGCGGCTGTCGGCGGCGTCGGGGCGCTACTGTCAAAGCGGATTAAAAAAGCAGAGATCATCGCCTATGAAGAGCTAGGCGCCGAGGCTATACTGAAACTTACCGTAGAAGACTTCCCGGCTGTAGTGGCGCTGGATACTTGCGGCGGTGATTTGTTTGAG
The DNA here is from genome assembly GCA_034411935.1 of Dehalococcoidaceae bacterium. Taxonomy (GTDB): domain Bacteria; phylum Chloroflexota; class Dehalococcoidia; order Dehalococcoidales; family JAUXAE01; genus DAOUMG01. The sequence continues at coordinate 8,790 of DAOUMG010000108.1, read as the reverse complement.
CAAGAACAAGCTAAATATAAACGAAAAGACTGACGGAGGTCTAGAATGTGTATATTCTGTCAGATAGTAGAAGGCAAGATACCCAGCGATAATCTTTATAACGACGATGATGTGCTGGCTTTCCGCGATATAAATCCCCAGGCGCCTGTTCATATCCTGATTATCCCAAAGAAACACATAGCTTCTATTGCCGAGATTACCAAGAAGGACGAAGCTTTAATTAATAAGATAGTGAGAGTAGCCAATGAGCTTGCCGAAAAAGAGGGCGTTTCTGAAAAAGGCTACCGTCTGGTGACCAACTGCCGGGAGCAGGGCGGACAATTGGTAGAGCATCTACATTTTCATCTTCTGGGAGGAAGGCAACTTTCCGGCAGGCTAAGTTAATCGTCCCTTCGAAGGCTTGATAGTCGCCAGATAGATGAGCAGCCCGGCGATGCTCTTGGCATCGCTAATCTTTCCACTTTGTATAAGTACGGGAATGTCTTTAAGCGGGACTTTGACAAGTTCTATGCTATCCGTGTCTTCGCCTTCCAGAGCATCGGGCACTAGGCGGGCGGCAAGGAATAGCTCAATCTGCTCGGTAGAGTAGCCCGGCGATGAGTAGTAACAGCCGATTCTTTCTACAAGCTCAGGATTATAACCGGTTTCCTCGCGAAGCTCGCGGCAGACGGCAGCGAAAGCTTCCTCTTCGGGCTCTATGCTGCCGGCAGGTATTTCTAAAAGGTCTTTTTCAACCGCCTTACGATATTGTTTCACAAGGAGAATCCTGTCCTCTTCGTCAATTGCCACTATCGCCACGCAATTGCCGTGCTCTACAATCTCGCGCTCGGTTATACGCCCGCCGGGGAGCCTTACGGTATCCACCCTGAGCTTCAGGATATGGCCGTCGTATATCTGGCGGCTCTCTATCGTTCTTTCGGACATAAAATGCCTGCTTTAGAGGCGCAGAATCATTGCCAACTCGTCGCAATCGGGGAACTTGGGGCAGCGATAGCACTCGCCCCATACTTTCTGAGGCAGCTCGTTCTTGTTAATTTCTTTAAACCCTTTTTTCTTGAAGACGGCCGGTTTATAGGTCAGGCAAAAAACGGTAGGGATACCGAGCGATACGGCTTCTTCAAGACAACTTGACACAATAAGCTCTCCCAATCCCCTTTTCTGGTGTTCCTCTTCTACTGCCAGTGATTTTATTTCAGCTAAATCTGACCAGTTGATATGAAGGGAACCGCAGGCGATAAGTTTAGCATCCTGTTTTACTACCAGATAGTCGCGTATGTTTTCATATATTTCGCTTAAAGAACGTGCCAGCATATCGCCACGCTCGGCAAAATGGTTTATCAGCTTATGTATTGAAACGGCGTCTTTAATTACGGCTTTTTCTACTTTATACAAGGCGGTTGTTTCCTTTCAGTTTCTGCTCCAGCCTGGAGTAATATAAATCTTTCGGGTGGATTCTCAAGAAGAGGGTCTTTTTCTGACTGCGTCTGACCCTGATTGTATCACTATCCGATAGGGGCAGATTAATATGGCCGTCTATGCACAAGGTAGCATGGTGGGTGGTGCCTATCCGTAGGCTGATCTCGGTTTCAGGAGGCAGTACCAGGCTATAACCGGGATTTAAGTGGGGCAATATCGGCGTAAGTATTAGGTCGCTGGCTTCGGGGCTAAGGATAGACCCACCGGCGGCCAGTGAGTAGCCGGTACTGCCGGTGGCGGTGGCTACTATTACCCCGTCGGCTTTATAAGTTGTCATCGGCTCATTATTAATGGATACTTCTATATTGACAACACGGACGATATCGCCTCTTGATAATACTACATCGTTTAAGGCAGTGAATTGGTGAACTACTTTATTCTGGCTGCCATGCGGTGTAAAATCGGCGTCTAGCATAGAACGTTCGTCTATCCAGCCTTTGCCGGCCAGAAGGTCGGGCAGTTTATCCATCACCTCGCCTGAATTAAGTTCGGTCATAAAGCCCACTTTACCCAGGTTAATGCCGGTAACGGGCGTCATGCTGCCGGCAACTGCCTGAGCCGTCCGCAGGATAGTGCCGTCGCCGCCGGTGGTTAGTATCAGGTCGCAACCAGCTATACTTTGCTCAAGCTCGCTACTCTTCCAGGCGGAGCATACCCAGCAGGCGATGCCCTGTGAGTTCAAGTATTTTTCAAGCTCGCTAGCAAGGTCGTGAGCGGCTTTATTCTTAGGATGATAGATAATGCCGATCTTTTTAAACATAATTATATCTTTTTAAATAATACTACCAGGATTGTGAGTGTAACATCGGATTTATGGAGTGTCAAGAAGGCTAAAGAGTGTGCGAAGGCGGCTCCTAGCTGCGTCTGGCGATATAGACCATGGTGACGCCTATTGCCATGATAACCAGCCCCCAGATACCGATGGAGGATACCCATTTGAAAACACCGAAACTAACGGTCAGGAAGATGATACCGATGACAACGATAAGGATGCCGAATATCTGCAGGCGGGAGTTAGTTGTAGATTGCTTTTTCTTAGGTTTCCTTCTCCGCCTGGCGGATTTTTCCTCCTCTTCTTCAGAGTCGTTGAAGCGCTTGCCTATATTCTGGCCTATCTTGGTTACCCTGGAGGCGCCGAAGAGAACCAGAATAATAACCAGAATTATTATAATCTCCAGGGGGCCCATTCTGAAGCTACGAAACGGCATATTGCTAAACATATCTATTTTCTATTAGAGTTTGAAAGGATTATTTTATAGCATAATAGCATAACTGGCTAAAAGATTAAACAGAAAGCGTTTCGCGGCGGATGAAGTAGATGATAAAGCCTCAGGTTCAGGCTTGCCGGCGTTTATAAAGCAGGGATGTTACCAGTAATAACGCGCCCAGAATGATAGAGCCGATAGCCAGCATCTCCAGAGGATTTAGCGTATCGGATACCAGGTTGGTTATCCAGCTGTTGAGCGAGACCGGTATATCGGCATCCGGTATTTGCGAATCGGCTATACCTTTGACGATTATAATGCCTATGTACTCAAAAACTCCGTAGATTAGGAAGACAATACCAAGACTGCGGCAGGCGCCTCGCACCTGCCTTTGCAGCAGGATTATACCCGCTATGAATAACGCTATGATGGCTATTGTAATCCAGTAGCCCATCTTGAAAAGCTCTATGCCGTCTCTGGCTTCTTTTAAGTAATCGCCCGCGTCAGAGAGAGATTGGGCGACATCGGCCTGTACATCGTAGCCGATTAGCTCCTCGTCGATTTCAAGCGTAGCTGGAATGTCTGAGAAGTATTGCGACCAGATATCCTCAAGCTCCTGCTCAAGAAGCACCGGCGACAGGTGAGCCAGTTCCGGTGGCGGAGATGCCATAACGCTGGCGAACAGGTTATCCTTAAAATCCTCGAGTATTGGTTCTATAGAGTATGAAAGGTTGAGAGACGGGGTTATGCCCAAAGCGTAATCGGCTACTGGTCCTATAGAGCTGGCTATCATTTGTTTGATGGCGGTTTCAAACGCATCGGCACTCTCGGTGGCGGCTTCGGCGATATAATCTTTAAGATAGGCTATTTCACTTAAGTCTGCTTCGCCAATCTTTTCATTTATATACTCTTCAACAAGAGTGCCGAGCTCCATATCATCAAGCAAAGAGTTTATGAAGGTGGTATCGGGAACGGCGCCTCGTACCAGTTGCGCCAGATTGATTTCCGAGCTTTCTCCTTTGACGTAGGCATAGACCTGGTCGATAATAGTGCTGGATTCGTCGGAGATATACTGCTCCAGATCGGGCAGGATGCTATCCAGTGAATCCTTGACCTCTTGCGGAATATCTCCTTCTTCAAGCTGTTCGCCGATGGCTTCGTCGGCAATATCGGCGATATTTAGCTTATCAATCTGTGAGTTGATGAAGTCTTCGTTAAGGGCGGTGCTGTTAATTGTAAAAGCCAGCCCGAATATAGATAGCGAGCATAGCAGTAAAAAACCGAGGAGTATGGTAGTAAATGTTTTAATATTAACCAGCCTTTATTTCGGGTTATATATGGGCAATACTAAATCAACAAGCATTTATTGTCAATGGTAAAGTTATTAGTGATAAAACTAAAGCCAGTCGGCCAGTTTATACATATTATCATAAGCCTTGCCGAAATCGGGATTACCTGCCTCCAATCGTTTCTTTAGATCGTTCATGCGGTTTATAAACTGTTCTCTATCACCGCTTTTTACTATGGAAGCCCACTGCTGGCTGCTCTTTTGGAATGTAGCTTGTATTTCCGGCAGGTGGGGCAGGTTCATCTGCAGAGAAGCGTAAAGCTGGGGGTCTTCGGACAGAACGCTTTCTACCAGAGTAAGCAGCACCTTGAAGGTAACACCGCTTACGGTTTCCATTTTTTTAAGGCCGTCTATGCTGACCAGGGTATCGGCAGATACGATAGCGATGAAATGAGCCAGCCCCAGGATAACGGCCATCATTTCGTCGTGTTTCTCGGGCGTCATTATCATTATGCCAGCTCCTCTTTTTTCAAGGAACATTTTAGTTGTACGGGCAAGCTCGGCCTCATCTTCATTGGTGGGCGTCAGCACGATATGGTGGTTAGTTATGCTTCTGGCGCCGGGACCGAAAACGGGGTGGGTGCCTAAAACTCTACCTTTCTTTATATACTTATGCATGGCGGCTACCGGTTTTACCTTTATGGAGGTGATATCCATTATGATTTGTTCGGGGCGGGTGTAGGCGCTAAGCTGTTCCACAGTGGATTCAAAATGGTCTATAGGCACCGAGATGATTATAGCGTCTGCTTTTTGAGTATCGGCTATGTCTGTGCTGTAGGTAACGCCCAGCTCGTCGGCCGCACGAGCTACCTTGGACTCGCTGCGTCCGATTAGGGTTACCTCTTTGCCTTCTTCCTTCAGGAAACGGCCCAGCCACCTGCCCATGCTGCCGGAACCGCCGATGATAGCTATATTCATAGCATGCTCATTTCCTGGCTATTTGGCCTTGGGATAAGAACCAAGCACCTTTACAAAGAGCGCCGAAGCCTCCAGTTTCTCAAGAGCTTCTTTAGCCTTATTATCCTGGCGGTGGCCTTCAAAATCCAGGTAAAAGTTATATTCCCATGGTTTCTGTCTGGTCGGCCGGGATTCTATCTTGGTCATATTTATATTATTCTCGGTCAGGTCTTTTAAAAAGTTATAGAGTGCTCCCGGTTTATGCTTGACTGAAAAAACAATAGAGGTTTTGTCATGTCCCGTTTGAGGTGAGTCCTCTTTACCCAGGACGAAGAAGCGGGTAAAGTTGAAAGCGTTATCCTGGATTTCCCTCGCCAGGACTTTCATATCATATATCCCGGCTGCCCTGTAACTGGCGATAGCGGCGCCGTTGGTGATAGCCTTATCCTTTATCATTTTAACGCTGCCGGCAGTATCGTAGGTAGGAACGAGCTCGCAGCCCAGGTGTTTTAGAAATGCCTGGCACTGGCCCAGCGCCTGCGGGTGAGAGTATACTTTTTTAATAGAATCTAGGGTCGCTCCCTTTTTGGCAATCAGGCAGTGCGATATCTTTAGTTCTAGCTCGCCGCAGGTTTTAAGGTCGGATTCCAGCAGCAGGTCATAAGTACGGGCGATACTACCTTCAAGAGAGTTCTCGATGGGGGCAATACCAAACTGGGTCTCGTCCTGCTCCACAGCTTGGAAAACTCCTTCAAGGCTTTCATACGGCCTGGTCTGTATATGGCTACCGAAGAAACTAAAGGCGGCCTCCTCACTGTAAGAGCCGATTTCTCCTTGAAAAGCCACCGATACGCCCTGCCTGTTGCGGCTCAGGGCGATGATATGCTGGTAGATGGCTTCAATATCGGCTTCGTCAAGCCCTTCTTTGCGGGCCAGCTCTTTGGCTTTTTTAAGCACTGCCTTTTCCCTTTGCTTATCCTCAATCTGACGACCCATGTTAACCTTTTCAAGGCCTATGTTTTCGGCGATCTTAGCCCGTCTGGCCAGAAGTTCTACCAGGCGGCTGTCTATCTGGTCTATCTCTTTTCTTAAATCATCAAGGCTCATTATTAATCACCCTGGGTAAAAGTTGCGCCCTAAGTGCGAAATCACACAGAATTATAGCCATCATCGCTTCTACTACGGGCACCGCCCTGGGGACGATGCAGGCATCATGGCGGCCGTGTATCTTGATACCGGCCTTTTTCATCGTCTTCAGGTCTATGGTGATCTGGCTCTTATAGATAGAAGGTGTCGGCTTGACGGCTACGCGAACCGTTATCGGCATACCGCTACTGATACCACCCAGAATACCACCGGCGTTATTGGTTTCCGTAATTATTTTGCCTTTCTTTATTATGAAGGCATCATTATTCTGGGAACCTCTCATCCTGGCGGAGGCAAAGCCGGAGCCGAATTCAACACCCTTGACCGCCGGAATGGCGAACAGGGCTTTAGATAGATCTCCTTCAAGGGTATCAAAGGTAGGTTCGCCAAGGCCGACCGGTACGTTAAGGGCGACACCTTCGATGATACCGCCCAGGCTATCGCCTTCGTGTTTGGCCTGCTCGATGGCGGCTACCATAGCGAGGGCGGCATCGGGATCGGCGCAGTTAACCTCATTATTGAACATACTTTCGTTTATTTCGCTGGTGTTTACGGGGGCGGCGGTAATGCCGCCGATTTCAACCGTATGGGCTATGACCTTGATGCCGATGGTAGAGAGCAGTTTAAGAGCTACGGCACCGGCCATTACGAAGCCGGCTGTTATGCGACCGGAAAAACTGCCGCCGCCTCTAAAATCGTTGAAACCGCCGTATTTGATATGTGCGGGGTAATCGGCGTGGCCGGGGCGTGGCAGGTGGCGTGTAAATTCATATTCACTGGAATCTATATTTTTATTCCAGATAACCAGGCAGATAGGGGCACCGGTGGTGCGCCCGTTGAAGACGCCTGAAAAGAATTCTATCTTATCGTCTTCTTTTCTGGCGGTAGCCAGCACCTTTGATTCTGCCTTTCTTTTATCTGCTTCCTTCTGGATATCGTCGGTGCTTATAACCAGGCCGGCCGGACAGCCGTCTATGACGATGCCGATACAATCTCCATGGCTTTCACCGAAGCTGGATACGGTAAAGATACTACCTAGAGTATTAGACATCTATCTTTACTTTACCTCCTAAACACTTTAAATCCTGCCAGAATCTGGGATAGGTTTTATTAACACAATCGGCGTTTTCTACTGTTGTTTCACCGGCAATAATACCAGCGATGCCGAAAGCCATAGCAATGCGATGGTCGTTGTGGCTGTCTATGATAGCTCCTTTTAGCTTACCGCCGGTAATGGTGAGCTTATTCTCTTCTTCTAATATCTCTATTCCCATTCTTGTAAGGCCGTCTTTTACAGATAACACCCGGTTAGATTCTTTGAGACGGGCTTTGGCGATTCCGTTAAAAACACTGGTACCTTTAGCCGTAGCCGCCAGTATAGCCATAGTAGGCAGCAGGTCAATACAGTGAGTGAAGTCTGCTACCAGGCCTCTAAGGCCGGACTGACTGACAGTTACAGTATCGCTGCATATATTGACATCAGCTCCCATATTACTTAACAAGTTTAGCATTATTTTATCGCTCTGGAAACTATCTGTGTTCAAACCGGTTACGGTTAGCCGGCCGCAGGTTGCCCCCAGGGCGAGCAGGTACGATGCCGAAGACCAGTCTCCTTCTATCATGAAGCTGGCTGGTTTATAATTCTGTCTGGGAATGCTGAACCCGGTAAAGGCTGGATTATAGTTTACTCTTACCCCGAATTGGGACATACAGTCGATGGTCATCATAAGGTAGGGAAGAGATACCGGTAGTGTTGACAACTTTACATTAATACCTTTATCTGATAACGGTCCGACCAGCATCAGGGCGGAAGTAAACTGCGAACTGATATCGCCTGGTAAGACCGCAACGCCACCCTTATAACTATGGCCATCAACAACTACCAAGTTGTTTTCTATGCGGCATTTCACCCCGAGTTGCCTTAGGGCTTCCAGCAGGGGAGCTACCGGACGCAGGGCTAGAGACGGCCCCGGCTTAAGACGGCACTCTCCGGGAATAATAGAGCAGATAGCCGCCATAAATCTTAAGGTAGCTGCCGAGTCGCTACAGTAGAGCTCACACCCAGGTGCTTTTAACCGCCCACCGCTAATTAGCCATGAGTCATTATTCCTATCTATATTCACCCCGACCTTACCGAGAACATTTACGGCTGCCTCGGTATCGTCTGAAACCAGCGGGTTGTTTAATCTGCTTTCCCCTATGGCAAGGGCGGCGCACATAAGCCCTCTGATGGTGTAGCTTTTAGACGATGGAGCATGCACAGTGCAGTCTATGCGGCTTTTGGAAATAGTTACTCTCATTACGCTTCCAGTAGTTTGATTATTTCATCCCTAATCTGTCTTATATCCATATCAGAAGTGTCTATAGTCATATCGGCGGCTCGTCTATATAAGGGCTGCCTGAAATCAAGAAGTTCTTTTATCTTAGGCATCTTATCATTTCCCTTAAGCAGAGGCCTGACCGCCCGGTCATTAAGAGCGCGCTTAAGTATTATTTCAGGTTTTGCCTCAAGCAGGATAATGGTGGCATAATCTTTAAGGCGGTCTATGTTTATCTTATTTAAGACGACGCCGCCACCACAGGCGATGACCTGGTTTTTATTACCCGCTATTTCTTTCACCAGGGCAATCTCAAGCTTACGGAAGGCAGCCTCGCCGTCTTCGGTAAATATATCTTCAATAGATTTGCCGGCTCTTTGGGCAATCAGGCTATCAAGCT
>DAOUMG010000107.1:0-3811 GCA_034411935.1 Dehalococcoidaceae bacterium | reverse complement strand
ATGTGAAAACTACGCGGAAACCCCTGAAGACCTGAGTCAGTATGATGATGACCGTTTCAGCGGTTTTCAGAAGCTGGGCGAAATTCGGTTTGACAATGGCGATAAACTGGCTTTGACATCTGCGAAAGTAAGTGGGGACCTCAGTGAAAGATCTGGTAAAAAAGCCCAGTATGAAACGGCAAAGAAAATACTCAAAGAACTGGCAGTCTATGATGCCGGCTTTTTTATTTTCCACGATGATGCGGGGAGTTTCCGTTTCAGTTTAGTTTACGGCCAGGCGGAAGGTACTAAGAAGTCCTGGAGCAATTTCCGACGTTTCACCTATTTCGTAAGCAAAGACCAGACTAACAAGACGTTCCGTATTAGAGTTGGCGGATGCTCTTTTTCAAGTCTAGAAGCTGTCAAGGATGCCTTCTCGGTAGAGAAAGTAACCAAAGAATTCTACAAGCAAATTGCAGACTGGTATTTCTGGACGGTCCGGAGTGTTACATTTCCTAAAGACGCTGAGGCTGAGGATAATGGCAGGAATATCGCCGTTATCCGTCTTATTACCCGTCTCATATTTATCTGGTTTATGAAGGAAAGGAAACTTGTTTCACCGGGCTTGTTCGAAAAACGCACTGCGGTCGGTTTGCTGAAGAGCTTGAAACCGGACGAGACCACGTATTATAAAGCAATTTTACAGAACCTGTTTTTTGCCACACTGAACACAAAAAAGGATGAAAGAAATTTCCGTTTCGCCGGTTCCTTCCAGGGTAAAAATAATGACTATATGGACCACGGCATCTACCGCTACGAAGATTATTTCAAGAACCGGGAGGATATGCTGGCGGTCTTCAAGGACATTCCGTTTCTCAACGGCGGGCTTTTTGACTGTCTCGACTGGTCGGCAAAAGAAAGCGGTACGGGCAGAGAAGTGCGGTTTGACGGTTTCTCGGATAAGGAAATCGGCTTGAGCGTGCCGAACTATCTCTTTTTCTCCGATGAAAAGGAAGCAGATCTGAACAAAGATTACGGCACAAAGAATAAGAAGTACCGTGTCCAGGGGTTATTTAATATTTTAACTGCCTATAATTTCACTATTGATGAAAATGACCCTAACGATCAGGAGGTGGCGCTGGACCCGGAACTATTGGGCAAGGTATTTGAGAATTTGTTGGCAAGCTTTAATCCGGAGACTGCCACTACAGCTCGCAAAGCCACTGGCAGTTACTACACCCCGCGAGAAATCGTGGATTATATGGTGACACAGTCCCTCAAGCAGTACTATAAAACTCATTTGAGTGACGTTGAAGATATCGATAATAAGCTGGATGAATTGCTAAAGCCGGTTACCGGTGAAGCGGTCAACCCCTTTAATGAAGTTGACTCTAGGCGGGTGGCTCAGCTAACAGAAGGATTGCGTATAGTGGACCCAGCGGTCGGTTCCGGCGCTTTCCCGATGGGTATACTGAACAAGCTGGTATCCGTCCTTTCCCGGGTCGACCATGAAAACCGGTTGTGGAAGGAAGCCCAGCTATATGCTGTGAAGGACTTCCCTGAACCGTCTCAGAGGCATCAATTCATCGAGCAGATTAACGAGCGGTTCTCAAGAAAAAGCATCAACTATCTCAGGAAATTGTACCTTATCCAGAAGTGTATTTACGGAGTTGATATACAGCAGATTGCCATAGAGATAGCCAAGCTGCGTTTCTTCATTGCCCTGCTGGTAGACGAGGATATCAACATAGACAATCCTGATAACTGGGGCATAGAGCCTTTGCCTAATCTAGATTTTAAACTGATGCAGGGCAACAGCCTGATATCCGAATTCATGGGCATCAACCTGGATACTGAAGACTCGGACGCTCCGGCCAAATTGATGAAAGATGAAACAGACGAGCTGATTTCGGAGTACCGGAACAAGAAGACCGATTACCAGTATGAGCCTGACCGGAAGAAAAAAGAAACGCTGAAAAGTAAGATAGAAAAACTCATCGAGCAAATATTCGAAAGTAAGCTTAAAAGTCAGAAAACTGAATACTACACCAAGCTGAAAAATATAGAGCGGAAATATACCTCCGTTCCAGACATCGAACAGAGAAATGAGGCGATAAGAAAAGACACGGAGATACTGAACAGGAATTACAAGTTCGACCTTGCCCAGGCTGAAAGGCAGCTCAAGGAATTCACTACCGGGCTTAAAGTAAAACCTTTCTTCGCTTGGAAGCTGTACTTTGCCGAAGTGTTCCATGAGAAAGGCGGGTTTGATATTGTCATTGCCAATCCACCCTATATCAAGGAATACGTTAATCGAAAAGCTTTCGACGGAGTGAGAAACTCTCCCTACTACATGGGGAAAATGGATATCTGGTATCTATTTGCCTGTCAAAGTATCGATTACCTAAAAGATGGTGGCGTGTTTACATTCATAGCGCAAAATAACTGGGTGACAAGTTATGGAGCTTCTAAGCTCAGGAATAAGGTGGTTTCCGATACACGTATCCATGCATTGCTGGATTTCGGTGATTTTAAAATATTTGAGTCGTCAGGTATTCAAACTATGGTAATGGTGTTTCAGAAAGAAAAAGAAACTGATGATTACACCTTTGACTATCGGAGAATAATAAGTGGCTCAGCAGCATTCAAAGACATCCTCGATTTGCTTAATTATAGAGAGAACATAAACGTTGAATATCTCACGTCTAGAATTCAAAGAGAGATATTCGCCAATAATACTCTCACTTTCAGTGATTCTTACATTGAAAAAATAACTGATACTATTAGCCTTAAGGCAAATCTATATTTAAACGAGAATGAGGTTGCCAACGGGATACATCATCATCATGATATCGTAAATCGGCAAAGGCAACGGGTACTCGGAGATGCTTTTTCAATAGGCGAAGGCATCTTTGTGTTAAGTGAAAAAGAGAAAGAAAAAATACCATTTACAAAGTCCGAACTAGTATTAATTAAACCATCCTATACCACAAAGGAACTTCGTAAATGGTACGGCAATCCGAACAATAACGAGTGGGTAATATACACTGATTCTTCCTTCAAGTATCCTCGCAACATTAAGCCTTACCCAAATATAAAAACGCACTTGGACAAGTACAGGAAAGTTATCACGTCCGATAACTGGCCTTACGGATTACACCGCGCAAGAGAAGAGCGATTCTTTAAAGGTGAAAAGATAATTGCAGTTAGGAAATGCGCTGAACCGACATTCACATATACTGATTTCGATTGCTACGTATCAGCGACTTTCTATGTAATTAAATCAGAGAGAATTAACATGAAATATTTGACTGCTATTCTGAACTCAAGGCTGATAGCGTTTTGGCTTAGACACAAAGGCAAGATGCAAGGAGACAACTATCAGATTGACAAAGAACCTATTCTTGCCATTCCAATTTACAAACCATCAAATGAAGAACAAGGCCCCATCATAGAACAAGTTAACCAGATTCTCTCAATCGTAAGGGATAATGGATATCCTGACAATCCTGCTGAATTCCCTGAAATAATGGAACTCGAAAAACAGATTGACCAGATGGTATATGAGCTGTATGGTCTGACTCCGGAGGAGAAAGCGGTGGTGGAGGGAAGGGCGCAGGATGATTAAAGCTGAACTCAGAAGAACCCGGCTGGATATGGCTTCGTATCTTCAGGAAAAGATGAGAACTGGATACGAGCGATACCTCGATGAGCAAAAACTGGAATGGGAGGGTGGTTTGCTAAAGACCTATTTGGTTGAGGCAGACGTTATCACGAAACCATCAGATCCTCATAACCAGATATTTTCCTTTTTAAAAAAACAAACTGAGGC
>DAOUMG010000106.1:0-3055 GCA_034411935.1 Dehalococcoidaceae bacterium | reverse complement strand
ACGGCAGCGTTGGTTCATCAAGGCGGAAGTGGCATCGGGTTCAATTTTTCAAATGTCCGGCCTCGGGGGGAGCGGGTAGGAAATCACCTGGACGTGGCACTTGGACCGGTCGCGCTGATCGACGTTTTCTCAAATGCCACTCAATACATTCGTCAGGGCGGTATCCGCCGCGGTTGCAATTCTGTAGCATTAGAAGTGGATCATCCAGATATTCTAGATTTTATTAGAGCTAAGAGTAATCAGGCATCATATTCCAATTTCTACACCTGTGTAATGGTCACAGATGATTTTATGGAAAAGGTTAAATCGGATAAACAGTATCCGCTAATCAATCCTCTAACAAACAAAGTTACCCAATGGTTGGATGCTAGAGCTGTATTTGATCAAATTATCGATCAAGCCTGGCTTTCTGGAGACCCTGGTTTGATTTTTATCGAACGAGTTAATCGGGATAATCCGACTCCTTATCTCGGGGCGATTAAACATGTAAGCGGTTGTGGTGAACAGCCCTTGTTACCGAATGAATTTTGTCACTTGGGTTCAATAAACTTGTCTAAGATGCTGAAATCAGTTGATGAAGAACTTAAAATCGATTATTCCAAGCTTCAAAAAATCATTTCCCTGGCAGTCCGGTTCTTGGATAATACTATAGATATCACTGAGTACCCAACACCAGAAACCCGGGCTGCTACCTTACGCACACGTAAGATAGGTCTCGGAGTAATGGGTTTTGCCGATATGTTGTTCCAACTCCAAATACCTTATGACTCCGAGGCAGCCCTTGAGATAGCAAGGAAAGTCATGGGCTTTATTCAAAGTGAAGCTAAAAGAGCCTCACAAGAATTAGCACAAGAGCGCGGTTCCTTTCCAGCATTTCAAAGTGACACAGATGATTGTGGGGACGCAGATCCAATACGTAATGCAGTTCGGACAACTATCGCCCCAACAGGTACGATTTCGTTGATCGCCGGTTGTTCATGTGGTATTGAACCCGTCTTTGCGACCGTCTTTATCCGAAACGCTTTCCGTGGTGAACACCATCTGTTGGATATTAACCCTCATTTTGAAAAAGCAGTTCGATCTGAAGGTATTTTCTCATTGGACCTTTTCAATCGGTTGGTTTGTAATAATCAATTAGTTGATCAGAAGGATGTGCCTGAAAGTATTCGCAATGTGTTTGTGACAGCGCATCAAGTGAGTCCTGATTGGCATGTTAAAATGCAGGCGGCCTTTCAAGACTTTACCGACTCAGCGGTATCCAAGACAGTTAATCTACCCTCGACGGCTTCTCGTGACGATTTGTATAATATCTTTGTTCAAGCTTATGACTCGGGTCTCAAAGGTATCACGGTATACCGGGATCAAAGCCGAGCGTTACAACCATTTTGTACAGGGGTAGTAGGGAAAACACTAATCGAAGAGTATTTTAAAAACAATCCTTAGGACACCTGTTAATTATTAAACATTTATTTATATCTGAAAGTGACGTGAACCCCGTCAAACTGGAGGAAATCAGGCCACGCATAAGATACTCTTTTTCACTTGTTTAGCAAAGTTTACCGGGCTTACATACCCGATATTCTGGTGCAGCCGATCATTGCGATACCAGTCCCTGTAGCTTTCCCAGCACACCCCTGCTTCAGCCAAACTGTTGTATTCGTTGCGATACAACTCTTCCGTTTTGTAGCTGCCGAAGAATGACTCGATGTAAGGCTTGTCCTCCGGACACTGTATTCCGGCATATTCCAAACTGACGTTTAGTGCTCTGGCGGTTTCACGGAAGCGACGGGCTGTGAACTGCGTCCCACGATCCACCCTGAGTGTCAGCTTGTAGTCATAAGGTATCCGTCCGCCAAAACGGCTGAGTACGGCTTTCTCCAGTGCTTCTGCAGCTTCCATAGCGCGGCAGCGGTCAGAGAAAACGTCGCCGACGATATCCCGGTCACAGGCATCTATCACGACACACAGATAGGCGTTATACTTCCCGGTCCATACATAGGTGAAATCAGCTTCCCAGTACACATTACTGAGCGTCGGTTTTACTAGGGGCGGGCGGCTCCACCGCTGTCCTTTCACTTCCTCGGCTGGGTTAATCCAAGGACACGTAGATGACGTAATACCTTCTTGGAGTTAACAGTGAGACCCTCGGCGCGGAGCGCCATGGTGACCTTCCGGTAACCGTAAACCGCAGCGCGGCCACAGCGTACTTTATTGATGTCCGCCACCAGCGCCGCATCCAAAACCCGTTCCTTCCGCTTCCCGGAAGGACGATAGTAGTAACTGGAACTGGCCATGCCTACCGCTTCTAAAGCTGCTTTAAGAGAGTTCCCTTCGACTAGGAGACCCTTGACCATTTGTCGTTTCATCGCCGTGCCTGGATTCCGCCCAACTTTTTTTGGGTCTCAATGATCAGTGCCTGTTGGCCCGCCAGTTCCTTCAGACGTTGGTTTTCATCTGCCAAGAGGTCGCGCCCTCTTTTGGTCCGCTTGTCCGTGAGAGCGCAACGACCACCCTCCAAAAACCGATCCAACCAGCGATAAGCCTGGGTGGCGCTTACTCCATGCTGAGTGTATATTGCTGTCGCCGATTCATCCCCACGTAGAATCTCCAGCACAATAGCTGTCTTCTCTTCATTGGACCACAGTTTGCGATTCATGCCCCGTCTTCCTTCCTGTGGCCTGACTATAGCTTATATGCCTCTCCAGTTCTAACGGGGTGCGTTTCAAAAGTGATGCTAATAGTTCTACCTATTGGCTGACAGCACTAACCATTGAAGACTATTCCACACGCAAAATGTGTCGTTTTTCTGGAATTAGACTACTAAAAGAAAGGGGAGAGGTGAGGATTACTCATTCAGCTCTGTCTAATCTCAGGCTGGTGCGTATAAGCAAACATGGTGATAATAATTATGTATAAACTACCTAATCAGTGCTCGTTGCCCTTACATTGATCAAAATATACCCTATTCCGGGTTTTGTAATTATGAGCCTTGGGAGTTTTGGATCCTCTTCCAATTTCTCTCTCAATCGACGGACGTATACTCTAATGGCGTTGG
>DAOUMG010000105.1:0-2270 GCA_034411935.1 Dehalococcoidaceae bacterium | reverse complement strand
GCCTCATCAAAGAAGAAATAGAAGAGATCGACGAGCTGGCTAAGGCACACCAGATAGGTGCCATGGTCGCGCCTAACTTTGCTCTAGGTGCCGTTATTATGACTCATCTGGCAAAAATAGCCGCTAAATATTTTAATTATGCCGAGATTATAGAGTTACATCATGAGAAGAAGATTGATTCTCCCTCCGGCACAGCTATTGCTACCGCCAGGGCAATGCTTGAAGCCAAGGGTAAACCATTCTTGAGACCACCGTCTTCCGGCAAACGCGGTACCCAGATAGATGGCATAACCATTCATAGCGTCCGCCTGCCCGGATTTCTGGCCAGGCAGGATATCGTTTTAGGCGGCCCCGGCCAGACACTGTGCATAGAGCACAATACCATTAACAGGGAGTGCTTTATGCCCGGCGTGATAATGGCGGTTAAAAGAGTGGTAGAGCACAAGGGTTTGATCTACGGCCTGGATAGTCTTCTAGGGCTTTAGGAGATAATCTGTGGAAGGTTATAATGTAGCTATAGTTGGCGCTACCGGAATGGTAGGGCAGGAATTCGTAAAGATACTCAAGCAGCGCAACTTCCCTATTTATGATATCAGCCTGCTTGCTTCCGACCGCTCGGCGGGCAAAAAGATAAGCTTTTACAACCGCGAAATTGAAGTTAAAGAAACCTCTTCTGAACTGCTCAAGGACATAGATATCGCCCTCTTCTCAGCCGGCGCTGAAGTTAGCCGACACTTCTCACCGATAGCTGCCAGGGCGGGTGCTATAGTCATAGACAACAGCTCGGCTTTCAGGATGGAGCCCGATGTACCACTTGTTGTTCCCGAAGTTAATCCCGAAGACACCAGGAAACATAAAGGGATTATCGCCAATCCCAATTGCTCGACAATCCAGATGGTGGTCGCCTTGTGGCCGCTTCATAAAGTAAATCCTATAAAACGTATCGTCGTCAGCAGCTACCAGGCGGTATCCGGTACCGGAGCCGCCGCTGTCGATGAGCTAACAGTCCAGTCCAAACAGATACTTAACGGGGAAGCTACGATACCTCATATTTATCCTCACCAGATAGCTTTTAACCTGCTGCCCGAGATTGACGTCTTCATGGATAACGGCTATACCAAAGAAGAGATGAAGCTGGTTAAAGAAACCAGAAAGATAATGCACGCCGAAAATATCGCCGTTTCGGCTACCTGTGTAAGAGTGCCTGTCTTTACCGGCCATAGCGAAGCTGTCTCCGTTGAATTTAGCAAATCTATATCACCGGACGAAGCACGGCAAATACTTTCCGAAGCACCCGGTGTCAAGCTTTTAGACGACACCGGCATCAGCCTGTATCCGCAACCCTGGTCGGCAGCCGGCACCGATGAAGTATTCGTTGGCCGTATCCGCCGGGATATCTCCTGTGATAACGGCCTAGTGATGTGGATTGTGGCCGACAACCTAAGAAAGGGCGCTGCCTTAAATGCCATCCAGATTGCCGAGGAACTTATAAAGCAAAATCTGCTTGGTGAGGGAGGTTAATGCTATGAATAAAATAGGCAGATTGCTAACCGCCATGGTAACTCCATTTGCATTAGACGGTTCGGTTGATTACCTCCAGGCGAAAAAGCTGGCATTAGCTTTGCTTGATTCAGGAAGCGATGGTTTGGTGGTAGTAGGTACCACAGGAGAATCACCCACCCTTACACAGCAGGAGGAACGGAAACTCTTTGTCGAGATTAAGCAGGTTGTTGGGGAAAGAGGTACGGTTATCGCCGGCACCGGCAGTAATAATACCGCCGAAGCGCTTAATACTACCAAAGCGGCCGAGGAAATCGGCGTCGATGGATGCCTGCTGGTAGTGCCGTACTACAACAAGCCGAACCAGGAAGGACTTTACAGACATTTCAAGACGATAGCAGATAATACCAGCCTGCCGTGTATTCTATACAACGTACCCTCTCGCACCGTAGCCAGCCTCTCGGCAGATACGGTTATCCGCCTTAGCAAAGTTGATAACATAATCGGTATCAAGGAAGCTAGTGGCAACTTAAGCGAAATCGCCAGCATTATTGAGAATACCGATGAAGACTTCTATGTCTTTAGCGGTAACGACGGCGATACCTTCCCTATTCTGGCCTTGGGCGGTTATGGCGTTATCTCGGTAGCTTCTCATCTGGTGGGCAAGCAGATTAAAGATATGATGGAGCTATTCTTTAGCGGTAAGATTAATCAAGCAGCCGGCATTCACAGGAGGCTGCTACCGTTATTTGATGCCCTTTTCGTAGTCT
>DAOUMG010000104.1:0-6494 GCA_034411935.1 Dehalococcoidaceae bacterium | reverse complement strand
AAGAGGTTTAAGGGATACCTATATCAAAGCCAGTGGTTTGCTGGCTATTATAGGCTCTAGCGAGCGGCTGGAAATCGCACTTAACGGCGGCTCGGCTAAATCTATGCTGGAAGCCCGGATAGGCGATGAGGTTATCGTAGAGCCGTCGTGATAGCGGGCTGGAAACTAAAAAAGAGGGCTCCGAGCGTTATACCCGGAGCCCTCTTTAAATAATGCTTCCCGAACTCACATAAGGGGAGTCACTTCGTTCCCTACTCCTCCCGCCTGGCTATTAGCCAGAGTTCCCAGTTAATATACTGAGTATTTTTATACTTTCGAGGAGCTCGAGAACCTTCTCCTGCCCCCCGCTGGCCAAACATGTCTCTTAAGATTCCCCACCTTTCACCAGCGAGGAGCTTTGCCAAGGAAATATCCTTTTGCACAACAAATCAATCAGTTTCATTATGCTTATCCCCCTTCACAGGTGATTGGCGAAGACCATCTCTCCGCCTACTTTCAGGGTATCAAATAAAGCTTTAAAAATCAAACTGTTTTAACCGCTCTTAAAACCATCTGCCCAGATTATTTGCTTTGGAAGAACCACCGTGTGAGCCCTTTTTGTTGTTTTACTAGCTGATTCTTAACCGATTACATGCTGAAGGATGAAAAAGCCGGCCTTTAAAGGCCGGCTTTGAGTTTTTCCGGTGGAGACGGGGAGGGTCAAACTACCTCTGAAACGCCAATGCTAGAGTTTATCAAGCGAGTGAATAATCTGGATTTAAGTACCAAAAAAGCTTAAAGTGCTTTAACTATTATTTATTGGTTGATTGCACTTGCCGGGTTATGTACTATAATATAATTAAAAATACATAGAAATTGACGAAGATATTATGAATCGCAATAGAGAGCTAGAGAACCGCACCAGTAAACGAGTTAGAAAATCTCAAGGTAGTTCTGAGGATAGTAGCTTTGTTCAAGCCGATCAGAACGAATATCCGGAAGAGTTAGAATTATTTAAGTACGCTATAAAATATGTGGGTGATCCGATGTTCTGGACTGACGGCAGCGCCCGGATTGCCTATGCTAATAATGCAACATGCAAATTACTCGGATATTCCAAGGAAGAACTATCTAGAATGACGGTACATGATATAGATATAGATTTCCCTGAGAAACAATGGCCCATGAGCTTTAGCATATTAAAAGATAATAAGGTTATGACCATTGAATCCAGATACCGCTGTAAAGACGGTAAGGTTATACCGGTGGAAATTACAGGGAATTATCTTGAGTTTAAGGGCAAGGAATATAACTATGTTACCTTTAGAGATCTCACGGAACACAAACGTCTGGAAGAAGAATTGCGTAAAAGCGAGCATAGGTATCGCTCCATTTATTTAAAGGCGGCAGACGGTATTACCTTAATAGATTCAGAAAACGGCTATATCGTTGACTGTAATGCTGGATTTGAGAGGTTAACCGGCAGAAAATTAAAAGAACTGAAAGAGATGAAGATATGGGACTTAAGACCACCTGACCAGATAGAAACGGCAAAACGGAAGTTCTACCAGGTTAGAAAGACAGGTCATGGTAGCTCCAGGGAACTCGACTTTCAGAAACCGGATGGGGAGATAGTTAATATCGGATGTGTAACAAGTAAAATAGAAATCGAAAATGTTAAGTACCTGCAAAGCGTCGTAAGAGATATAACCAGCCAGAAGAGGCTGGAATTAGCGCTGGAAGAAAGCGAGAAGAAGTATCGAACGCTGTTTAATAACGCTACAGATGCCTTTGTCCTATGGGAATATCAGGGTGAAGGGAAGCCTTTTAGAATTCTAGAAGCAAATACTGCCGCCTGCGTACTTTTTGAATATAATTACAAAGAATTAATAGGGAAGACGGGCGAGGATGTCAATACCCCCGAGAGCTTATCCGGGGCGTCTGCGGTTATGGCCGATTTACTAGGAAAAGGGCACGCAACTTATGAGCTCACCCACCTTTCCAAAAGCGGTCGGCAAATCCCGACGGAAGTTAGCGGCCATTACTTCACAATAGACGGTAAACGGGTCATTCTCTCTATCATACGGGATATTTCAAAGCGCAAAGAATCTGATAGGAAACTCCAGCAACTATATAAAAAAGAGGAGAAGCTGCGCCATGATTTGCAGAAAGAGATGAATAGAAGAATCCAGTTTACCAGAGCGCTGGTGCACGAACTAAGGACACCTTTAACGCCACTTCTGGGAATGAGTTCCATGCTGGTTAAAAGGCTGGAAGACCCGCAAAATATCAAAATGGCTAATTGTATCAGGGATGCCGGTATAAAATTAAACAAAAGAATCGGTGAACTACTGGATATGGCCAAGGGTGAACTGGGTTTGCTTGATCTCCGTTACCACTGGTTGAATACCGGAGAAGTGCTCAACGATATTTCCGACTCTATTAGTATTCAGGCTAAGGAGAACGGCTATATCCTGGTGAATGAAATATCGCCCTCCCTTCCCACGATCCTGGCCGATGAAGATAGATTCCGCCAGGTGGTGTTAAATCTGGTTAATAACTCCTTTAAATATACTAAGCCAGGCACTATGATTACAATTGGAGCATCGGCAGATAATGAACAAATCACAGTATTTGTACAGGACAATGGCCCGGGTATCCCCAAGGGACAATTAAAGCGTATATTTAAACCTTACCAGCAACTTGAAGATGACCGAGGGCGCCTTGATGGCCTCGGTCTGGGTCTCAGCCTGTCGAAACAATTAGTGGAACTACACGGTGGGAAGATCTGGGCGGAAAGCAAAAAGGGGAAAGGTGCCAAGTTCATCTTTACAATACCACTGCAATACTCATGGTGAGCAGACCGGGGAAAAAGACAAAGGCGAATGGGGTAAGGAATGAAGATTCTATTAATAGAGGATGATGAAAATATAGTTGAATATATTAAAATGGCCTTCACGGTTGCTTCTCCGGAGACAGTAGTAATATCAACCGGCTGGGGTGAAGATGGTATAAACATGGTTGAAAGCGAGTCGCCGGATATAGTAATCCTGGACCTGGGATTGCCCGATATCGATGGGTTTGAGGTTTTAAAGCGAATCCGTCTCTTTTCCAAGGTGCCGGTAATAATAGTTACCGTAAGGAGCGAAGAAGCTAACATTGTTAAGGGCCTTCAGTTGGGTGCCGATGAATACTTGATTAAACCCTTCGGTCAAATGGAACTTCTGGCCAGGATACGTACCTTGATGAAAAGATTCCACAACGATATAACTCTCCCATACTATTTTTCAAAAAACTTTCAGTTCGGTTACTCCATGAATAAAATCCATTACCACGGTAAGGAAATAAACCTGACTCAAACAGAGGGGGTAATTCTTTACCACTTAATGGAAAACGCCGGTAAAGTAGTAACGCACAGGAGTCTGGCAGAGACGGTCTGGGGGGAGGACTATCCCGGGTCTCAAAATGCTATAAAAGTGTACATTCGACGTCTGAGGCAAAAACTGGAGTATGACCCTGAAAAGCCCAGACTCATTCAAAGTAGCAAAGGAAAAGGTTACCTTATAATAAAGTCGGAAGAATAGCGTCTTGCTAATTTGTTAAATCTTTAGCAGAGTTTCCTAAAGGCCGGTCGGCCTTATCGTCTTCAGGTTTTTCCTTTTTAATCCAGCCAGATTAGAACGTTCAGATTCGCGTTTTCCTCACTCAAAGATTACCGAAGAACAAAATCGTAACCATCAAGTTTCTAACCTATTACTTACCAGTATCATTTTTAACCCGTTTTGTAACTTTGTTATGCCATACTTTTGCTTATGTGCACTGGTTTTAATGGGGGAAACCAGAGTGCCGTGTGTTACTTCAGGCATAGTAGCCTTGATTTTATAAAATCCCCCTCCCATATGGTGAGTTCCTGGCGCAATCTGGATATTCGGTAGAGTCTTATTTAGGAAAGAATAGATGATGGAAGTGGTTATTATCGAAGATGATAAAGAGACAAGGGAGTACATTTCGTTGGTACTAAAAACCGCTTGGCCGAACGTAGATATTGACTCAACTTCCTTCGGAGGAGAGGGGATTGATTTAGTTAAAGAAAAATCCCCCCAGATAGTCATATTAGATCTGGGATTACCTGATATTAACGGCTTTATAGTATTACAAAGATTGCGCTCTTTCTCCAAGGTTCCAGTATTGGTGTTAACGATTAACGGAATACCGCAAAGTAAAGCTAAATCTCTTAGTTTAGGTGCGGACTGCTATATGAACAAGCCCTTTGAAGCAAATGAGCTAATCGTCCAAATAGAGCAAATATTAAAAAAAACCGAGAATAACAGCGGAATCGCTTATTAAGTTAAAAAAGGAGGTAAAAATGTTGTCTTTTATAGGTCCTATCATCGCAATATTATTAGTATCGGGTGCCATCTGGTTTAGAAACAGGTGGATAATCGATACCTTCAATTCCTACGGTGTTTACGGCACTATGGCCGGCCTTTACCTCTACAGGAAATTCGGTTTGTGGCACATAGGTACATCCCAAGGGGATTCCGTAAAGGTAATAAAACCGCAGGAAGAATCAGAGCTGATTGTAGTCAGGGAACTTGGTTTAAAACCAGGCTGCGCCAAATAGGCAAAGGCCCATTCCCGGTTCGTCCGAGTTTTAAGGTGGCCAAATGAAAACCGTTATCATTGAAAACGATAAGTCTCTAATAGAGGATATGATTTCCGCCCTTAAGTTACGCTGGCCTGATTGTGAGTACTACTCTACAGACCAGGGTAGAGAAGGCATTGATTTAGCCGATACCACCAGCCCCGACCTGGTTATCCTGGGCCTGGAAGTGCCTGATATTAATGGCTTTGAGGTTATCAAGGAGATACGCAGAATCTCAACGGTACCTCTGGTAGCTCTATCTCGCATAAAAGATGACCCGGTCATGATAGTAAAAGCACTGTGTTATGGCGCTGACAGGTTCATCAACAAACCATTCCGCATGCTGGAGTTCCTATCACGGGTGAATGCCTTGCTACGTCGGACTAACGGAGAGAAGGTGTATCAATACGACCTTGATTTCGGAAAGGTCCTATCGGCCAGTCAGTCAATAAAGGAAGCCGGACAGGATAAAGAAGAGGAACAATATCAAGAAGCATTCTCAGTTAATTAAGGAACACTATAAAGATGATTAGTTAATACCATATTCGGCTGGCAGGCTCTGCCGGGGGAAACCAGGGTGCCGCGTGTGACCCCAAGCACAGTGGCTTAATTTTCATAAAGTCCCCTCCCGTGTGGTGAGCCCTGGCTGTAATCGGGCTAGCGGCAGGGCCTGCCGGTAAAACTACTAGAAAGGAAGCATTATGGTCTATACGGCAGATAGGGAACTAAGAGATGTAGTAGGAGTAACAACACCCACCACCGTCTACCATATGGCCTACGAGCCCAGCTACGGCTCACTGGATATCCATTTCTGGACCCATTGTAACTTAAGCTGTCGTGCCTGCTACGCCAGGTACGAGCTGGATGACTTTAGCTTACTTGACGACCCAACGGGACAGATGATTCATAAGACCAAAGTTAAGCCGCCCCAGGAGTTCCTCTCCCTTGAAGAAGTTAAGGAACGCCTTTCGGGGCTTGATATCAGGTACGTCATCCTGGTAGGTACCGAGCCTTCACTGGACCCGTCCTTACCCCAGGTTACCAAAATGCTTAAGGAAGACTTTAAGGCCTATAACATGCTCTTAACCAACGGGGTAAGGCTTACCGATATGACCCATGTAGACGAGGTGATGTTCAGCCTCAAAGCCCTGGATGAAGATATCTATTTAGATTATACGGGGCGCTCTAATAAGAAGGTACTTGATAACTTAGACAAGATATACCAGATGGGTAAGAAGCTCCAGGTGGAGACCGTTTTGATACCGGGGCTTATTGATGAGTACCAGGTGGAGAAGGTAGCCCATTTCATAGCCGGTATTGACCCGGAGATACCCTTTCGTGTAGATGCCTACTTCAAGGTACCGGACTGCCCCTGGGAAGATGCCACCAATGAAGAGGTGGAGAGGGCCGCCTCCCTTGCCAGTAAGCACTTAAAGCACGTCAGCTACCTCACCCTGGATATGAAGCGTATCGGAGATAAAGCAGTGAGGATAGTATAGCTATGGTACTTAAGGTATTAAGCCAAAGGGAGACAGGATTAGCTCTTAACGAGGTAGGTTCTTACGTCTTAAAGAAGCGTTACCTCTTAAAAGATGACAGGGGCAACGTTATGGAGACGCCCGATGAGCTGTTTATAAGGGTGGCCGGGACAGTAGCCTCGGCCGAGAAGATATATAACCCCTCTGTTGATACCGGTTACTGGGGAGAGAAGTTCTACCACCTGATGTCTTCCTTAGAGTTCCTGCCCAACTCACCGGCGCTACTTAATGCCGGCTGCCGCTCGGGTATGCTCTCTGCCTGCTCGGTACTGCCCTTAAAAGACTCACTGGATGAAGTGATAGAGAGCTTAAAGAAGGTGATCATCCTCCAC
>DAOUMG010000103.1:0-3199 GCA_034411935.1 Dehalococcoidaceae bacterium | reverse complement strand
TATATATGATTTCCTGATAACTCCGGCAGGAACATCAACGCTGGTAATAGGAGCGCTGGCAATTATTTTAATACCCATCTGGTATCGGAAAGGAGAATAAAGTGACCAATAAACAAACCGGTAATAAACAAGTTCTAAACGAAATTCTCAACGAGGTTTCCCGCATAGTCATCGGCAAGGATAACGCTAAGGAGATACTGCTGCTGGCCTTACTCTGCCAGGGGCATGTTCTCATCGAAGGCCGCACGGGAACTGCCAAGACCACCCTGGCCCGCAGCTTCTCACAGGTTCTCGGCGGTGATTTTAAGAGAATTCAGGGTACTCCCGATATGCTTCCGGCAGATATGCTGGGTTTCTACCACTTCCACCCCGACGGCAGCTCCCACTTTATGCCCGGGCCAATCTTTGCCAATGTAGTGCTGGTAGATGAGCTTAACCGCCTGACGCCTCGCAGCCAGTCCGCCCTGCTTGAGGCTATGCAGGAGCGCCAGGTTACCATTGAACGGCAGAGCCACCCGTTGAAGCAGCACTTTATGGTTATCGCCGCCCAGCTACCATACGGTAGCATCGGCACAGCCCCGATAAGCAATGTCCAGCTTGACCGCTTTATGTTCCGAATATGGAGCGGACAGCTGACCAGAGAGGAGGAAAACCGCGTTCTGGAAAACATAGACCAGATTACGGAATCCAAACTTCCCGAGATAACCACTCCCGAAGTTATCGCCGACCTTCAGCAAGAGGTTAAACAGATTCATATAGCCGATAGCGTCAGAAACTATATCATAGATATCGTTGATAACCTGCGCCGGCAGCCGGACCTTTCAATTGTCCCCAGCGCACGGGGAAGTATCGCTCTTTTTAAGGGCTCGAGGGCTCTGGCATATACCCAGGGTCGTGATTTCGTTATACCTGACGATGTCAAGGAACTAGCTATCCCGGCACTAAGCCATAGACTGCGTGTCAGCACCGAGGCGGAAATGGGAGAAACTACCAACGAGGATATTATAATAAAGGCTTTAAGCGAGGTAGCGGTACCCAGGGTTTAGCTATGATCGGCTCGTTTTTAATAACAACACACCGTATCTACCTTTTCGCTCTTTTAATAGCGCTGGCTATACTATCGCCGCTTCCCTATTCAGCTATCGTAGTGGCGTTACTACTGGCATTACTACTGGCTATATACCGCAGTTCTTTCTTCAAATATAGCACCCCGTCTATTTTAACCGCCATTCTTATAATGCCTCTAGCAATCGAGTTGCCGCTAGAACACCTTTTGCCTGGTGCTAACGAACCGGCAATCTACTGGGATATCGGCGTTTTTAGCATTACACAGGTAGATTTGTGGGCGGTTTTACTGGTTCTGCCTTTATTTTATCTTCTCCATCAGAGCCTTAGAAATAACACCGCCAATAGTGCATATTATCAAGACAACCAAACTCTCAAAGAAGGCAGATACATTACAACCGTACCGATATCGCTGCTACTGGCTACCATTACTATACTACTGGTTTCGCTTATGATTGGCAGCGCTACTATATTCCTCGCCAGTTCTATACTTACGATATATCTGGTTTCTTTATTCTCCTGGATTCTTAGCGTTACAAATAAACCGCTCTTTCACCTTGAACCATCGAGCAAGAAAACTATCGCCGGCACTACCACCCGAATCAAGCTGATAATATTAAGTAAAGCGCCCTTTACCTTAAGCATTAGAATTACCCCTTCTGAGGAATGGTGCCATATCAAACCATCGATATTCACGATGTATAAAGGTAATCGAGAACTGGAAGTAACGTTAACTCCCCCTCTATCCGGTCCTCTGAATCCGGAACTACTTATAACCTCGTTTGACTCCTTCGGTTTTACCCGTACCAGCTATAAAGCCATACCGATTTCACTCCAGGTGATACCCAGGGCCAGATATGCCAGATGGCTTGCCGAGAAGTATCTGAAAAACTCCGGGGCTTCAGGCAGTTCCGGCACCGGTCAGTTTCTAGCCGAGCTCTATAAGACCAGAGGCACCGAGTACCTGTACAGCCGCGACTACCGCCCAGGCGACGAATTAAAATATATAGACTGGAAGCACAGCCTTAAGTTAAGAAACCTGTTGATTAAAGAATTCACCGAAAGCGATGCCAGGGCCATTTTAGTCTCCGTCAACCTCTCTGTTAATGATACCGAAGAAGCGGATAAGCTGGCTTTTAACCTGATAACCACCATGCTGACTCTAGCCCAGATAAATATACCCACATCGCTAACCGCTTATACGCGACAGAGCGTCATCATCAGTATTCCAACGGGTAATCCCAGAAACGTACTAATAAAGTCCCTTGAGCTGATTAAAGAAATAGATAAAGGGGACTTCGGCCGACGCTATCTTAACCTGGTTGACCTCACCAGGCTAAGAGGCAACCTGAAAAGATTAAAGCAGCCTTCTTCTGTATCTGCGTCGCGCCTGTCAGCTCTACTTGATTTTGAATACAGGTCTATTAACGAAAAAGGTAGCAACAATCCTGCCAGCAGTGCCTTATCACAAGCCATTAAAAGTATACCGCAAGCGGCTACCGTAGTTTTTATCTCATATTTGAACCACGACGCCGAAGCGGTACTTCTTTACAAGGGCAGAATTGAAAGAATGGGCTACAACAGCTTTATTATGAACGGAGCACCGGAAGAAATCGGTATCCGTGTTTCGGATTAACCTGGGCTAGCATTCATCCATTAAACTTTTTCCCGTATAGGCTCATACTACTAAGAACGGTATCCTGGTTAATGCCTGGGCACCTTCTATACTAATTACGACCTCGTAGTTACCCCTTTCAAAGCCGCCTTCCAGACTTTTAATTGATGCGACAAAGTAGTTTGAAGATGTTTCTACATATTCAGCTAGCAGCTGGTCCTGGTAATACCATTTTACAACAACATTCTTACAGCAAAGGTCCTGGCTTAAATAAAAAACGCTGAATATTTCAGGAGTATCGGCGCTGAATACGGTTTTATCATCAACCGGATTCCCCCGTTGATTGATGCCCGTCGTCAGCGTTACCTCTTTTGTATAGACATAGTCATCGGGGCAGATATCCGGCTGGTATGTGGATTCCGAGCCATTTTCTCCTCCCACGGTATTACAGCCGGCCATAAATATAACCATAAAAGCTACGGCTAATAGTAATAATGGCTTCAATAGTCTATTTTTTAA
>DAOUMG010000102.1:0-6766 GCA_034411935.1 Dehalococcoidaceae bacterium | reverse complement strand
GACTCGGTAAAAGCGGCTCTTTCGGAGGCTATCGCCGCTTCCATCGCCGGCTATCAGCAGGCTATTGATGCCCTGCGGCAGGCGCTAAACCAGTAGCGTTATCGCTTTGTTATCTTTTTTAGTTAGCTTGATTTTAGTTAACTATGCCTGTATTATCAGTATTATAAGACAAAAGAGTAAACAGGGCTATTTAACGGCTAATATAATATCTTCTTAAACTAGGAAGGCATATATATGATTGTAGAGATGAGAACCGGCGCCAGTGAGATTGAGCTTGACACCGTCCTGAAACGGGTGAAATCGTTCGGTTTTGGTTATCAGATAAACTTTGGCACCGAGAAAAAGGTAATCGCCGTTTTAGGCGGTAATACCGGGCAGGTATCAACAGATGTCTTCGCTGTCCTTCCGGGGGTGGAGAGCGTAACCCGTATTATGAAGCCCTATAAACTGGCTTCGCGGGAGTTCAAGCCCCAAGATACGCTGGTAGATATAAACGGAGTCACGGTCGGTGGTAATAAACTGGTGGTCATGGCCGGCCCCTGTGCCGTTGAGAGCGAGCAGCAGCTGCTGAAAACGGCTGAAGGTGTTAAAGCGGCGGGAGCCAGTGTTTTACGCGGCGGCGCCTTCAAGCCGCGTACCTCGCCCTTTAGCTTTAAGGGGCTTGAGGAAGCGGGGCTTGAGATACTATCCAAAGTGCGGCAAAAATCCGGCCTGCCGATAGTAACCGAAGTGGTTGATGCCCAGGCGGTGGAGCTGGTGGCCGAGCATGCCGATATTCTCCAGGTAGGCTCCCGCAATATGCAGAACTTCACCCTGCTGACCAAGATCGGCCGTAGCCAGAAACCGGTGGTCTTGAAAAGAGGTTTCTCCTGTACCATTACCGAGTGGATGAACGCTGCCGATTACCTGCTGGCCGAGGGCAATAACCGGGTTATCCTGTGCGAGCGGGGCATCAGGACATTTGAAACCAGCACCCGTTTTTCGCTGGACATATCTTCTATTCCTGTAATAAAACGTTCCAGTCACCTGCCGATAATCGTCGATCCCAGCCATGCCGCCGGTCATCACGACCTGGTGCCGGCTATGGCAAAGGCGGCGATAGCCGCTGGCGCCGACGGACTATTAATAGAGGTTCACCCCAATCCTGAAGAGGCTATGGTGGACGGGCTCCAGTCGCTTACGCTACCTGAGTTCGCCAAGCTGATGGACGAACTCAGGCAGGTCGCTCGTTCTGTAGGCAGAGAGCTATAACTACTACTCGGTGAAGACCCTGACCGTTTCTTTGCCCTCTACGTTAACCTCCAGTTCTCCCAGTGCCTCCACCAGTTGCTCTATATCTTCGTCTTTGATATTACGCATACTAAAGTTGATGCCCTTTTCTTTCAGGGCGCCGTCAACCTTATCCGCCGCATCGTGGGGAATGAGAGAAGAGAACTTGACGCCGGCCCGAATCAAAGACATCGGCACGCGGACGTTAACCCTATCATAATCACGGGGGGAGCTGCTGCCCGCCATCGGCTCTACGACCACTCTCAGGTACCTGGGCTTTTTCTTTATTAAAACCCCTTCCACCGCCTCCTGATGGCCGGTTTCCGGCTGGTCGACCAGCGCCAGTAGCTTTATCGCCTCGTCAACGCTTATTTTCTTGTCCGCCAGTAGCTCCAGTACTTTTTTCTTACTCTCAAACATTTTATTACCTCCTTTGATAATTGTATTGATTTCTAACGAACATTAATTAAAAAGTGCTTTGTTTTTTCTTTTATATCCACCTTTAGGCCGCGGAGGTTCCAGAAAACCCGGAAGGCAAACGGCCCGGTTAGCAGTATCTGCTTGCTCCAGCCCGTAGGACAGAGTAACAGCGCCGCCAGCAGTACGAAGGGAAGCAGTATCAGGGCGAAGGCTAGTATGAAAGGGTATAGCAGTAAGACGGGTATCCATAAACCGAAATGGCCCTTTTCCCTGGGAATACGCAGGTGGATAAATAACGGTGGATAGCTCATTGTGATAACCTCTCTATGGCTTCTTCGGCCGATATTTCGCCACTATCAAGCTTTTTTAGCACCTCTTCTTCCTGTTTGTCTTCCTGCTCGTTCAAGGGTATCTCGTCGAAGAAGCTGAAGCCTTTGGCGATGCGCTGGATTCGGCTCTTGACGGTAGGATAACTAATCCCGAAGACTTCTTCCATCTTTTTAATAGAGCCGTGGCAGCGAACAAAAGCCATCACGAAGATCTGGTCTTCGGAGGAAAGGCGGGCCAGAGGAGGTAGTTCGAAACTGCCTTCTATGGCGATATCGCTACCGGCCAGGCGTATACGCTCGATAGTTATAGTCTCTCCTCTGGTAAGCCTGGTTAATTCGTGCCATTCCTTAGTCATTTATGCGCCTCCGGGTTGATATTCTTTATACCATAATTAATAAACTATAATAAAATACCATAATATATTAAAAAAGTCAATACCAAAATTAATAAAATTAATAAATATCTAAGTAATCGCTTAAGAAAATGTTAAACAGCGCACTTTTTAATGATGATATAATATCTTCGCTGGATGCGGTGGAGAGCCGGTTCGGCTTCAAGCCGTTATCTATTAAAGAAGGTCTGTCCTACCTTAATAAGTGACTAAGGAGTACGCAAATGGAAAAGGAGATTAAGTATAAAAAGCTCCGCCGCTTCAATATCATTATGGGCTTTCTTCATCTGATTCAGGGTGCTCTGATGCTTTTATTAAGTAGTGACTTTTCCCTGCCGGTAACCAGTTCTTTCCAGGTTTTCGATACCACGTTAAACAAACTGGTACCTCTACATGATACGCTGGTTAATCTTCAGATCGGGCCGATGGTGGCGGCGTTTCTATTTCTTTCGGCAATCGCCCATTTCTCCGTCTCGACCTCTTCAGGATACCGCTGGTATATAGAAAACATCAGTAAAGGAATTAACCGCGCCCGCTGGATAGAATACTCGCTAAGCGCTTCGCTTATGATAGTTATAATCGCCATGCTGGTCGGTATCACGGATATCGCCAGCCTGATACTGATATTCGCCGTAAACGCTACTATGATACTGTTCGGCTGGTTGGCTGAGCTTTATAACCAGAACAGACAAAAAAGGAGCTTGACGCCTTACTGGTTCGGGGTGTTCGCCGGAGTCGTTCCATGGGTTGCCATAGCTATATATTTAATCGGTTCCGGCAACGAGGCCGGAGGGCCTCCCGGTTTCGTATATGCCATTTTCTTTACTATATTCCTCTTCTTTAATGTCTTTGCGGTGAATATGGTCTTACATTATAAAAAGATTGGGAAGTGGAGAGATTATTTATACGGCGAGAGGGCTTATATCATCTTGAGCCTGGTGGCTAAATCGGCCCTCGCCTGGCAGGTTTTTGCCGGAACGCTAAGGCCGGTATAGGGTTACAAAGTATGCTTTGTTTCTTGGGATAGTCCTTAAACCAAAGAGGTAAAAAGAACCAGCAGATTCCACAGGACTATAACCGTATAAAAACCGATTAGAATATAAAGTATTATCAGCAGGGATTTGAGCCCGTTTGTTGAAACAGCCCGTCTGGATATATCCAAGAGGATAAGGGTTACCACCAGGGCACCTATTAGTTTAAGCCATATGAATTTATCATCGTAAACCCAGGTTTTCAAGAAAGGATTGATTTCCGTTCCCAGGTTTCGCGTTACCAGGAATCTGGTAATTACACCGTCGGCAACAACCAGGGCTGCCAGTATAAAGATAAGAAGCTTCGGTCTGTCAAATCTAGAAATAGAAGCCGTTAGTCTATTCATCTTATCCTAACCGATTCCCCCTTCTTTCAAAATACCTCTGGTGGTACTCCTCGGCTCTATAGAAATCCGATGCCGGTATGATTTCGGTAACTATGTCTCTTTCATATCTTCCCGCAGCCTGCAACTCTTCCTTAAATTTTAAAGCTTTTTCTTTCTGGCTTTCGTTATGGTAGAAGATGATGGAGCGGTACTGGCTACCGGTATCAAGCCCCTGCCTGTTAGGGGTAGTAGGATCGTGTATATCAAAAAAGGTCTTGAGAAGTTCCTCATAAGCTATTACTGAGGGATTAAAACTAATCCTTACAGACTCTACGTGGCCGGTACGCCCCGTGCAAACTTCCTCATAGGTGGGATTCTTAAAGCTACCGCCAGAGTAGCCGACCTCGGTGCCTAGTACACCCTTTAGTCTGGCAAAGGCGGTTTCGACACCCCAGAAACAACCGGCGGCGAAGGTGGCATTCTCCATCTCAGGTAAAGAACCTTTCGTGGTTTGGTATTGGTTTAAAAAGTGGAGATAGGGGGATTCGAACCCCCGACCTCTGCGATGCGAACGCAGCGCTCTCCCGGCTGAGCTATATCCCCACGACTTGCTGAAATTATAGCATACGGCTATGTTTATATTAAGTACCTGAGCACTTTAACCTTCTTGTCAGGTACTTTTAATGTTGCTATACTTGTCTGGTTTACCAGCTATGAAATACCAAACAGTTATCGGGCTTGAAGTACACGCTCAGCTTAATACAGAAAGCAAGATGTTCTGTCGCTGCAGCACAGATTATTCGGGCACTACGCCTAACAGCCGCGTCTGTCCGATATGCCTGGCACTGCCCGGTGTCCTGCCGACGATAAATAAAAAAGCGGTGGAATATACCATTATGACGGCGCTGGCGCTGAACTGCTCCGTTTCCCAGCTTACCAAGTTCGACCGTAAAAACTACCCTTACCCCGACCTGATGAAGGGTTACCAGATTTCGCAGTACGATGCTCCCGTCGGCAAGGATGGCTGGCTTGAGGTAGAGGTGGAAGGTAGGAATAAAAGAATAGGTATTACCCGGGTGCATCTTGAGGAAGATGTCGCCAAGCTATTGCACCGCACCGCTGCCGACGGCGGCTGTTACAGCCTGGTGGATGTCAACCGCTCCGGTGTTCCGCTTATGGAAGTAGTCAGCGAGCCGGATATGCGCTCGCCGGAGGAGGCACGCCAGTATCTTATAAAGATGCGCGGCATCCTGCGTTACCTGGGCGTCTCTACGGCTAATATGGAGGAAGGTAGCTTCCGCTGCGATGCCAATATAAGCATACGCCCCGAGGGAAGTGATGAACTACTGGCTAAGGTAGAGGTAAAAAACATGAATAGCTTCAAAGCTGTCTACCGGGCGCTTATCTTTGAAGAAAAAAGGCAACGAAAGGTAGCCGAACGGGGCGGAAAGCTACTTCAGGAAACCCGCGGCTGGGTCGAGGACGAGGGCAAGACGGTCTCACAGCGTTCCAAGGAGTACGCCCACGATTACCGCTACTTCCCTGAGCCTGACCTGCCGCCGCTCTCTCTTAAAAGCCAGTGGGTAGATGAAATCAAAGCGGTGCTTCCCGAACTACCTGAAAAGAAGAAGGACAGGTTTATTAAAGAATACGGCCTGCCTCTATATGACGCTGACCTGTTAACCGGCTCACGGGAGATGGCAGATTATTTTGAGAAAGTCGCCGGAGCAGATGAAAAAGTTCCCGCCAAGGAAATAAGCAACTGGATTCTGGGTTCCGTATGCGGTATTATCAACGCTGCCGAGTGCGATATAGCCGGTTTCAGCAGGAAAGTAAGCCCTGAGAATCTTAATAAACTGGTAAGCAATGTCCACCGGCAGACGGTTAATATCGCTTCGGGCAAAGCCGTGCTTGAGGAGATGTATAAGACGGGCAAAGACGCCGATACTATTATCAAGGAGAAGGGTCTTGTTCGGATTAGCGATACCTCGGAAGTTTCGGAAAAGATTGCGGAGGTAATCGAAGCCAACCCCAGGGCGGCGGCTGATTACAGGGCAGGAAAGGAACAGGCGGTCAAATTTCTGGTGGGGCAGGTGATGCGCGCCACCAGGGGACGGGTAAATCCTAATATGGCCGCCGATTTGATAAAGGAGAAACTCAAGGAAGGATAAAGATGCAGACTTCTCTCGTCATTGCTCAGATTGTATTGGCCGTAGCTTTAACCGTATCCGTCCTGTTCCAGGTTAAGGGTGGTGGGCTGGGAGGTATCTTCGGGCAGCCGGATACCGTCTACCGGACCAAGCGCGGCGCCGAAAAGGTACTCTTTCAACTGACTATCGTTTTAATAGTGTTGTTAGCTGCCGTTTCTCTGTTGATGTTAAGGTTAGACTAGCGGCTTTTAACCTGGTCGGTAACGAAATGAGTAATATTATAACGCTGACTACCGATTTTGGTATAAGTGACGCTTATGTCGCCTCTATGAAAGGGATTATTCTGAACCTGAACCCTAAGGCGAAGATTGTCGATATATGCCATAACATAAGCCCCCAAAGTGTTTCCCAGGCTGCCTTTGTACTGGATACCGCATATCTTTTCTTTCCCAAGAAGACCATTCACTTGGTAGTGGTCGACCCCGGCGTCGGCACCGAGCGCCAGGCCATCATCTTAAGAACCCCGGTGGCTGATTTCGTGGCTCCCGACAATGGCGTCTTAAGCTATGTCATAGAGCGTTATCTTGACGAAAAAGCAGGTAAAGAGGGAGAAACGAAAGCTAAATTAAACAATGATGCTGAAGCGGTGGCTATTACCAATGAAAGGTTCCTGCACAAGCCGGTGAGTACCACCTTTCACGGACGCGATGTCTTCGCCCCGGCGGCGGCCGCTCTATCGCTGGGATTCCTGCCGGTGGAGTTCGGGCAGAGGCTCGCTTCGCTGGAAGTCTTACCTTTACCCAGGCCGGCAATATGCCCCGGCGGCGGCCTGGTGGGCCATATAGTCTA
>DAOUMG010000101.1:0-5256 GCA_034411935.1 Dehalococcoidaceae bacterium | reverse complement strand
GATGCCTGGCCGCCCTAGAGTTTTACCACATCGTGGCCGCCGCCAAGGCACCGCCGATAATC
Source organism: Dehalococcoidaceae bacterium (assembly GCA_034411935.1). GTDB lineage: Bacteria > Chloroflexota > Dehalococcoidia > Dehalococcoidales > JAUXAE01 > DAOUMG01. The sequence continues at coordinate 5,194 of DAOUMG010000101.1, read as the reverse complement.
CCTATTGGCATCATCTGGACGCTGCTTTTCATCATCGGCCCACATATCATTGATAAAATAGGAGATCGATTTTTATTCGTCTCGATGCTTGGAGACCCACTCTTAATCGGCTCGCTGGTCATCGTATCGCTCGCCTGGCTGGTATTGCGCCGGCAGAGAAAGGGAGCTTTTACCAGCTGGGTCTGGACTATAGCCGGAGTATTATATATCGGTCTTTTACTGAGCCATATGGTAGCTCTCAGGGGACTATATATGGGACGCGAATGGGTGCTTTTTACCCTGTTCGTCACCTTCGCCTCGGACTCGGCTGCTTTTTTTATCGGAAGTGCCTGGGGGCGCCGCAAGCTGGCTCCTTCCATCAGTCCCAGGAAGACCTGGGAGGGGGCTATCGGCGGGGCGGTAGTTGCCATGCTGCTAGGCCCGCTGCTGGTCTGGCTCTTCGACTTACCCATAGGTTATGGCGAGGCTATCATGCTGAGCCTGGCGGTAAGCGTTTTTGGGCAGTTAGGCGACCTGATAGAATCGCTATTTAAGCGTAAAATGAAGGTCAAGGACTCAGGCAGCACCATCCCGGGTCACGGCGGTTTCCTGGACCGTATGGATAGCGTCGTTTTCGCCAGCATCGTGGTATACTACTATGTAACATGGTGCGTTGGATGGTTCGTTCAGTAGCATCAATATTATTAATCACCTAATATACCGGCGGCCAAATTGCGGTTATATTCGGCAACCATTGCCGGTATTCTAAAGAGGTCAATTATAGCCCAGATCAAGAGGCGCTTACCGTATCTCTATATCTCAATAAGTACTCCGCTATAAACCTAACCCGCTTATCTGAAGGGGCTTTTTCTATTTCCATCCTTACCGTATTAGGTAGCTTTTCTAGAACTGATGCTTGGTTTAGTCCATATCCGTCAGCCAACCTACTACCTGGTTTTATGCCTTTTACCATAGATGCGATTGGCTCCTCCCTACCCTTCCTCGCCCATTTCAACCACTCCGAAAGAACATAACCGCGAGATATAACAGCTAAAACTATAAATAGAAAAACCGCCAGTATACCAGGAATCTCCATATGACAAATTCCTGCACCGATTATATCTCCTACGTATACGATGTCAACTCTAATGTAAAGCTCGCTCTCTATCCAAGACAAACCAGCTCATAGATAGTGGTTTTATAGCCTGTTTTTCTGTATCATAGTATCTGATATGGGTATTCAGGTAAAAAATATCGCCGTCCTGGGTTCGACAGGTTCTATAGGCAGGCAAACCCTTGAAGTAATAAGCTCTTTCCCAGAGAGGTTTCGCGTTATTGGGCTGGCTGCCGGGGAGAACACCGCCCTGCTTGGTAAACAGATAGCTAATTTTAAACCAAGATTTGCCCACTATAATAAGAAAGAAGATAAACTACTTGTAGCGGATGTTGAAACCATCTCCCCCGCCGAAATGGCAAGCCACCCCGATGTGGATATAGTCGTCATCGCCCTGCCGGGAGGCGCCGGCCTCGAGCCCGTTATATCTGCCGTAAAAGCCGGCAAGAAGGTGGCTCTAGCCAACAAGGAATCGCTGGTAACCGCCGGTGAGATTATCACTAAACTGGCGGGGGAAAGCGGAGCTAAAATATTGCCCGTTGACAGCGAGCACAGTGCCGTCTGGCAGTGCCTTGAAGGAGAAGCAACTAAAGCCTCCCGAATCATCCTGACAGCTTCCGGCGGCCCCTTCAGAAACTATTTAAAAGAAGAACTTGAGAAAGTAACGCCCGAACAGGCGCTTAAGCACCCTTCATGGAAAATGGGCAAAAAAGTTACCATAGATTCCGCCACGCTCTTAAACAAGGGGCTGGAAATAATAGAAGCCCACTGGCTGTTTGATATGCCCTACGATAAAATCAGCGTTATTGTTCACCCGCAGAGCATCATCCACTCAATGGTGGAGTTTGCCGACGGCGCGGTCAAGGCGCAGTTAAGCTTACCCGATATGCGTTTGCCCATCCAGTATGCCCTTACCTACCCCGAAAGGCTGGTTAATAATAAACTGCCCAGGATTATATGGGAAGAGCTGGATAGGCTTGATTTCGAACCGCCCGATACCGATAAATTCCCCTGCCTTAAGCTGGCCAGGGAAGCCGGCGAGAGAGGCGGGACATACCCTGCCGTTCTCTGCGGCGCCGGCGAAGCAGCCGTAGAGCTGTTTCTATCTCACAAGATTAAGTTTACAGGTATCCCCAAACTGGTAGAGATGGCCTTGAATAAGCATAATGCGGTAGCAAGACCGGATATAGAAGAAATTAAAGCAGCCGAAAAATGGGCGGGAGAAATAGTAACCGACTATACCGCTAGAGGCGGTGTATGCTAACCACTATCCTGGCTTTTATCGCCGTTTTAGCCATTGTCGTACTGGCGCATGAGATAGGCCATTTCGTTACCGCCAAGATGTCCGGAGTCAAGGTGGAAGAGTTCGGCATCGGCTATCCGCCCAGAATCTATGGCAAGAAACGTGGCGAGACTACCTACTCAATAAACTGGCTACCTGTCGGCGGTTTCGTCAAGATGGCCGGCGAGGAAGACCCCAAGAAGGAGCGCAGCCTGGCTTCCAAGAGCTACGGCACTCGCCTGCTGGTTTTAAGCGCCGGCTCAATAATGAACGCCCTGCTGCCTTTTTTACTCTTCTCAATCGCTCTTATAATACCCCACGATACAGTCATCGGCAGCGTCCAAGTGCAGGAAGTAGCCCCAGATTCGCCCGCCGAGGCGGCCGGTATACTGCCTGAAGATTTAATTTTAAAAATAGACGGCAAAGAAATAAACAGTAATATAGATGTCAGCCGCTACATCCAGCTAAACCTGGGTAGCGAAACGGTTTTCCTGGTGGAGCATACCGACGGCACCGCCGAGGAGGTATCACTGACGCCGCGCTGGAAACCGCCCGAGGATGAAGGCGCCGCCGGTATATCCGTTAAGACAATTAACTACGAGATAGTGAAAGAAAGCCAGCCGTTCTGGGAAGCTATCCCCAACGGCGTAGGGCAGACCTTCGAGACGCTGGTGCTCTTTAAAAACTCCATTTTGCAACTCTTCACCGGCTCGGTTGAACTTGATATCGCCGGGCCTGTGGGCATCGCCCAGATGAGCGGCGAGTTCGCCCAGGCAGGCGTCAGCCCCTTCCTGGAGTTCACCGCCTTTTTCAGCATCAACCTGGCAGTTTTAAATATACTTCCCCTGCCCGCCCTGGACGGGGGCAGAATCGCCTTCGTGCTGGTGGAATGGGCCAGGAGAGGCAAGCGCATCTCTCCAAAGAGGGAAGGCATGGTTCACGCCATCGGCTTCATGCTTTTAATGGCTTTCTTGCTAGCTGTAACCTTTCAGGATATACTGCGCATAACGGGCGGCAACGGCTAGATGGATAGAAGAAAGAGCAAAGCTATCAGGATAGGCGATGTAACTATCGGCGGCGGGGCGCCTGTTGTCGTCCAGTCCATGTCCAAGACGGATACGCGGGATGCCCAAACCACCATCCGCCAGATTAAAGAACTTGAAGGATACGGTTGCGAGATTATCCGCATCGGCGTGCCTGATAATGAAGCGGTTGATAACATCCCCAAGATACTGAAAAGCATCTCTATCCCGCTGGTTGCCGATATCCACTTTGATTACAGGCTGGCGCTTAAAGCCATTGGATACGGCGTTCACGGATTGAGATTAAACCCCGGCAATATCGGCGAAGCGGATAAGGTTAAAGCAGTGGTTAAAGCCGCCAAAGAAAGAAACGTGCCGATACGCATCGGCGTCAACGCCGGCAGTTTGCCAGAGGACGTGGATAAAAGCTTGCCCGTCTCTGGCCAGATGGTTACTGTGGCGATGAAGCAGGTTAAGCTCCTTGAGAGCCTGGACTATGATTTGATAAAAATATCTTTAAAAGCTTTTGACGTGTCTACTACCATAGAAGCCTACCAGGAAATAGCCGATAAAGTGCCCTACCCGCTCCATATCGGCATCACCGAGGCGGGTACTCCAAAAACAGGCGTCATCAGGAGCGCCGTAGGCATCGGCACGCTTTTATACAGGGGCATCGGCGATACCATCCGCGTCTCGCTAACGGCAAATCCTAAAGACGAAGTAATCGCCGCCTACGAGATACTTAAGAGCCTGAACCTTCGCCTGCGGGGACCGGTGCTGGTAAGCTGCCCTTCCTGTAGCCGCGCCGAGGTAGATATAATAGTACTCGCCACGCAGGTTGAAGAAGCGCTGGCTAAAATAGATAAGCCGATACGGGTGGCGGTAATGGGCTGCGTGGTCAACGGACCTGGCGAAGCAGAAGATGCCGATGTAGGAATAGCCTGCGGCAAGGGCAAGGCGATATTATTTAAAAAAGGCGAAAAGATAGCCACCATAGAAGAAACCGAATACTTCACCGCCCTTATGCGAGAGGTAGAGGAGTTTTAGGAAACACTAAAAGGGGTAGTTTGAAGGGGCGAAGCCCCTTCATTAAAACTCCCTCCCCCTCTCCAAGACCGGAGAGGGGGATATAGTGGGAGAGGTTGATAACAGAATATATAACCTATAGAATATCCGAAGTAACCCAGGAGTAACAATGCGCCTTAGCAAGCTATTCGGCAGGACACAGAGAGAAATACCGTCAGAGGCGGACACCGCCAGCCACCGGCTGATGCTGCGCGCCGGGATGGTAAACCAGCTCGCCGCCGGGGTGTACAGCTATTTACCTCTTGCCAGAAGGGTGATGGACAAGATTGAAAGCATCATCCGCGACGAGATGAACAAAGCCGGCGGACAGGAGATAACAATGCCCGTCCTCCAGCCGATTGAGCTGTGGCAGAAAACTGGGCGTGATAAAAGCTTCGGCAAGGGTCTATTCACCACCAAAGACAGAAAAGAGCGCATTTTAGCCCTGGGGCCTACTCACGAGGAAGTGGTGACAGACCTGGCGGGCAAATATGTCCAGAGCTACCGCGACCTGCCTCTTAAGCTCTACCAGATTCAGACCAAGTTCCGAGACGAACCCAGACCGCGCGGCGGGCTGATACGGGTGCGCGAGTTCACCATGAAAGACCTCTACAGCTTCGATGCCGACGAAAAGGGGCTGGACGAGAGCTATAAAAATATGATTCAAGCGTATAAGAACATTTACGACCGCTGCGGACTGCCCAGCATGATGATAGAAGCCGATAGCGGCGC
>DAOUMG010000100.1:0-1704 GCA_034411935.1 Dehalococcoidaceae bacterium | reverse complement strand
GTTACCCAGGGCTAAAGCCAGACCCGTGGTGCCCAAGATAAATATGGCGGCTATAGCTATAAGTAGATATCGTTTCATAGCTCTTTGTCGTCAGCTTTAACCCGGTGCCGTCTTAAAATACGGTGTGCTCCGATAGCCAGGGGCAATATCAGGATTAAGCCAATCCATGGGGTAAGAACACCGGCCTTATTTATGGGGTAGACAGTGCCCCCTACCGGACATGTCCCACTGGTAATGGTAACCCAGTCAATTGCTACCTGACCGTAGGTGGAGAAGGAAGCCCAGGCAGGTCCAGTGGCACAGAACTGAACGGTATGAGTCGTTTGACATGATAATCCGTAGGATGTCAGGTCCTGGTTGTTGGTATTCCAGACCTCAGGGTCATTTATCGGAGGAGAGTCAGTGTAGGTGTAGACCAGGGTTCCATCTACGTAGATTGTATAGTTATCGTCGGCTATCCCCTCCAGGGCTCGCCAATCCAGGGAGGTAGGAAAGACACTGTTGTCGTAGGTATAGGTTATAGTGGCACACCTGAGGCCTTCACTGGGGGTCGGGGGTTCCCACATAACCCTGCAATCCTCGCCGGTGCCATTGAAACCGCCAAAGCCACCCCCGCTGGTGGCTGGTTAAATGGGACCCCACCCGGCTACGGTGATTCCGGACTGAGTTTCACTGGTTGGGTTACCTATGTCTACAGTCCAGGAACCCGGGCCAGCAGCCAGCGCTGATGTTGGTGTCAATGCCAGTGTCAGAACCAGCAGGACTACCAGAAACAGCCTTTTATTTAGTCGCTTTACATATTTCATTAGGCTTTACCATCTTTAGGGATGAAGTGATAGTTTAAGTATAGTGACTGAGCGTAAAGGTAAGCATAAAAATGATAAAGATTCCATAAAAGATTCGTTAAGATTCTATAAAGGTTTGGCTGGTATAAGCTGGTTGTTAGCCGGGGGTTGATATCTCCGAGGCTCTAGGGATAGTCCCTGACTTCAGCGTATCTATTTGGCCCTGTTCCAGAAGTCCAGGCTCAGGTATTTCCAGCCCCCATCAGCCAGCACCACCACTATATTGCCCTCGTTCATCTCGCTGGCAACCTTAATAGCTTGGTGGACTACTGCTCCTGAGGATAAGCCGGCAAAGATTCCTTCTTTATCTAGAAGCTCTAGGGTGGTTACGGCTGCCTGCTGGCTGGTGACCATAGACCTTTCGGTAATGAGGCTTAAATCCAGTATGGGTGGTATCTGACCTTCGTCGGTGTATCTCAAGCCCTGGATACTATCACCGGCTGGCGGTTCAACGCTAATCACCTTGATATCGGGGAATTTCTCTCTCAGTCGCTGACTGATGCCAACGATAGTCCCCCCGGTGCCAAGGCCGATAATCAGGGCATCGATCCTGTCATAGTGGAAGTCGGCTATTATTTCAGGAGCGGTGGTCTCATAGTGAGCCAGGGGATTGGCTGGATTGGAGAACTGGTCGGGCATATAGTATCTCTTGTCATGAGCCACCATCTCGCTGGCGGTGTCAATGGCTGCCTCCATCCCGTGGTTCCCCTTGGTAAGAATGAGCTCGGCACCGTAGATTCTCAGGAGCTGCTGCCTTTCCTGGCTCATATTATCGGGCATGACAATAGTAACTTTGTAGCCCAGCTTGTGCCCCAGCCAGGCTAGGGCTATACCGGTATTGCCGCTGGTGGCTTCGATG
>DAOUMG010000099.1:0-1811 GCA_034411935.1 Dehalococcoidaceae bacterium | reverse complement strand
GGCAATTATATACTTGACAAAGGGTTGAACTTGTGCTATCATTCATAGTATGAAGATTATCTGCGTTCATTCTCAACCTTCTTACTGTCCTTTTCGTGGGCGACTTCCTTTAGTTTATCCCGCACCTTTTTGTGGAATAGCTTCGGTATCAACTTCTCATCTGGTAGTTCGGAAAGTTTTTGTTTATGCTTCGGCATAGGAGGCCTCCAATGAAAAGGAATGTAAAGCAGGATATAAACTTGATAAGCCTGGTAGAACGCTATCGTGACGAGGATAGCTGCCGAGCCTTACTTGAGGAGCTACGCTGGCCTGACGGCGTAACCTGCCCTCGCTGTGAGTCAAAGAGCATATCACGGATACAGAAGCCCCGTGTCTTTGAGTGTAACACCTGCCGCTATCAGTTCTCCGTAACATCAAACACAACCCTCCACGATAGCCACCTTCCTTTGTGGAAGTGGTTTGCTACCGCTTACCTTATGATTGAGTCCAAGAAGGGCATATCCGCCAATCAGGTCAAGCGGACTATCGGCGTATCCTACAAGACGGCCTGGTATCTGTGCCACAGGATAAGAGCCGCTATGCCCGAAACAAACCTCCTGAAGGGCATTGTGGAGGTTGATGAGACCTTTGTTGGCGGTAAGACGGAAGGTATGGGGCACGGCTACAAGGGCAATAAGACAGTGGTGGTAGGTGCGCTTCAGCGTGGCGGCAAGGCCGTGCTTCAGGTGGTAGATGACAGGGGCCGCCAGTCGCTCCACCAGTTTATCCGTGAAAGCACGCATCCGGACACGGAAGCTATCTATACCGATGACTGGCCGCCCTATCGCGGCATTGAGGATAAAGATACCAGGCACGAGGTTGTCAATCATTCCGCCGAGGAATGGGTTAGAGGCGGCGTCCACACGAACTCCGTTGAGAATGTATGGAGTCTCCTGAAGCGGTCTATCGTTGGTTCGTATCATAAACTCTCTACCAAACACCTTGACTCGTACCTTGATGAGTTGGAATGGCGGTTCAACAATCGGGAGAATCCATACCTATTCAGGGATACCATTAAGAAGCTCATAGTTTCTGATTGTCTTCCTTATCAGAATCTGGTTTCGGGGGAGAACCCCCGGCAAGTCTAATGGCACGTAATATGTGAACACTCAATAAAGCGTGCGCCCTAATCATCATCAAAGAATGTTGGACTATTTTAAATCTGCCTAGTTGAAAATCAATAGGAATAAAACTCTCAATATACATCTCCCGAATTGGTAGTTGCATCCCTGAATGTAAGACACCGAACCTAGCCATTTCAATTTGCATATTTTCAATAAGGTCTGATGCTATATTTGTATCTAATCTATCTACAAAAGGTATGTCTTTATCCTCAACTGACAATCTGAACGAGAATGAGAGGTCGTTAGGATTCTCATTCTTTTTCATAATGGAAAAGGCTCTACCAAATCTATCTCCAACCTTGAAATGAAATTTTGTATTCTCAGTAGTAATTTTCTCCACTGTGAATTTAGAACCTAAGAGCCAAAGAGCAATAGCATCACTCAGCCATCTATCATCCAGCATCCTTCTAGTAGGCCACCAATTCCTAAACTGGTTTATCAAGAAAAGACTGCCAGCAAAGGCGAAAATAACACCCAATGCTAATTGATACCAAGGAATATCTTGTAACCAAGCTAAAAAGGCTACCACTGCTGCCAACCCCATTGTGACAAGGGCTGCCAGAACATCTGATAAGAACGAACGCAAGAAAGAACCCATAGCCCTATTCTACCACTTAAAACTATCCCTTTGTCAAGTATATAATTGCC
>DAOUMG010000098.1:0-4485 GCA_034411935.1 Dehalococcoidaceae bacterium | reverse complement strand
ACGGTTCCCTGAGATATCCAGCATCCCTGAAGAGATTGAGCAGCTAAGAGACTTATCTATCGACATCAAACGAAGTGATATCTCACCGACTCAAGCTACTATTGGCCTTTCAATTCTCTCTATTCTTAAGGATATGGGAGTAGTACCTACTGAAGTTGAAAAGTGCCAAACCCTGCTAAAGGCTTTATCTGGTCCAGATAAAGATCTTAAAGAAATGGCCAAATCCATCCTTGCTATTGAGGATATAAAACAAAAAACAGGTCTGACGCTGAATGAGCTGGAAGCTAAGGTCATCGGTTTAAGGGAAGAAGGAAAAAGGTTAGAACCTTTAGCTTTAGAGGTTAAGCATAAAGAAAAAGAATTGGCAGAGCTTGATAGGACTGGACATAAATTTAATGAGAAAATTAAAGAGCTAAATAACAGCCATAACAGCATCACCAATTCCATTAATAACCTTGAACTCAAGGAATCCAGATTGGCAAGCCGGGTGACTGATTTAGAAGAGCGCGCTTATGCAGCCGATAAACAGTTATACGAAGCCAGGCAAGATCTTAAGGCTTTATCAAATATTGGTATCAGCATGGAGAATCTGAGTAAATTCACTGTGAAGCTGAAAGAAGTATCAGCGTATCACGATATCAAGCCGGAGGATCTCTATCATCGCCTTCTTAAAGAGCTAAGGCAATTGGATAAAGGCCTGGATTTGGAGTCGATGGTCAGTAAAAGAAAAGCCCAATTGACTTCAGTAGATAATGATATTACCAAAGGTAAAGCTAAGCAAGCGGAGCTCTATGCCTCGATTGACAAGCTGAACTTAAACCGTCTTGAACTAGAAGCACAACTGGCCCAATCCCGCCAGCATATAGTCGACGATATCAAAGTCCTGTCTAGCGCCTCCAAGAATGCTGTTCAGGATATAAGAGATAGCCTGAAACCAGTGGTAGAAGACGGCTTATTGGAAGTTAACAAGATCAAAGAGGAAGCTCTTAAGGCAGGCAAGGAAGTCGGCAAGCTTGAAGCTAACATGGAGTCTTACAATTGGATCGAGCCTCTGTTATCAATAGTCCGGGGTGATAACAGGTTAGATGATTATCAGGTTAGAGTCATAAGCCTAACAGTACTAAGGAGCATATCTACATGTATAAATATAAAACAGAAAGATAGCATGGATATGAAACTATATCTGCTTCAAAACAGTCTGGCAACAGCCATATCGGAGCTTGAAAAATGGGAACTTTAAATGAATACCAGGCTCTTTTTACCCGTCTATTCAAGAAAGTTAAAATACTGAAAAGCGCTTCATTGGAATTGAACTGTTTATTCGACAAATCAGCTACTTTAATCTGGCAGCAGGACCAGATAGCAGCTATTAATGCTCTTCGAATGAGGATATCAGAAGAGTTGGAAAGAGAGAAGCTTAAAGAAGACAATGCCGAGTACAGTTTTAGTAAATCCAAAGTGTTTACTGGTGTCGCTAGCTTTGCTCTAGGGAGTCTTATAGGAGCTATGAATAAGAGTGAGAGTCCGTTATCCCTCGGAGCTCAGCTGTCAAAACAAGAACTTAACAAGCAAAGCCCCTTCGGAAATCTGATGATTACTTTCGAAGACAGTGATGATTCGGACAGAGTCGAGGTGGTTTCCGTGTCCCGAATTGCTAGAGAGGGAAACGCTACGGAGTCCAAGGTCCTTTCTACCTTAAGAGCTAAGGGGCTTCTATTACTCTCACCTCAGCAATTCTGGAAAGTACTGGATGATTTAAAACGTAGGATTATTGAAGGAAAGGTTAAACCAGAAACGCCCTTGTATAAGGAACTTATCAGATATGTCATGCAACTCGAAATCAAACCAAAACTAATATTAAAACAAGCAAAGCAAAGCCGACTGCACTAAACGATGAATAGTGTGTTTACAGGTTCGCTACCAGTCGTTCATCAAAGTAGAGAGGCTTGATAGGCTCAACATTGCAGATACATACATAGTTTTTAGTGGTAGTCTAGCGATCACAACCAGTTTATGATAAACTCAAGAAGGTGAGAGCCACGAGATGTCAGTTAAAGATCAGTTTCCACCTCCCGACGAGGCCCTAGCCCTCGAACCAGAGGAGCTAGCAATGTTCCTTTTAAAGTATCTCTGCAAAGAGGAACAAACCGGCAGTTCTTCGGTTTTGAATCTTCATAACTGCACTCTGCATGGTAATCTTCAAGACTATGCGGGTGAGAAATATGATGAAATATCTAAAGCTATAACCGAATCTTGGATTTGGTTGGAGCGAGAGGGAATGATCGCACCTAAGCCTGGGCAGGATAGACAGTGGGTATATGTGACTAATAGAGGCAAACGGCTTCTAGGTAATTCAGATATAAGTACGTACTTGAAAGGCAACATCCTACCAGAAAAGGTGCTCGATCCTGTCCTGGCAATGAAGGTTCGTCCCCTGTTTATTCGTGGAGATTATGATACCGCAGTATTTCAAGCTTTCAAAGAAGTCGAGGTTCGAGTACGGAAAGTTACCTCCTTATCCCAAGAGCTAGTTGGGATTGAACTAATGAGACAGGCCTTCCATTCTGATACTGGCAGATTAACCGACAAAAACCACCCTAAGGCTGAACGGGAGGCAACTGCCCATTTATTTGCTGGAGCTATAGGACTATTTAAGAATCCCTCGAGTCACCGAGATGTTAACTTAGAGGATCCTAGCGAGTGTGCTGAGCTTATCTACCTTGCGAACTACCTCCTGCGTATAGTTGAGAAACGTACCCCTGCTACCCAGCCAAGCAGCATTTTGTGACCAAACTCATGTTTGTACTAGCCGATACTCTTATTCCTCGAGCACCTAGGGAAGAGTCTACAAAGGCAAGGGGCATACCTTAAATTCTGGCGTTAAAAATCTGGCTTAACGTATAATTATCTTTATTCAAACAGTGAACAGGGAAACTGTGGGAGGCTTCTGAGCTTTGAGTCTGACTACTGCCTTGTGAGCGACTTCACCTAATCAACTATTTGAGAATTATTATAGCTGCCGTCTTCTTTCATATGTGATGTCACCGTGTTGGTACGGTCTGCTAATTTGATCCACGCCTTAATGTGATGGATGCCTCCTTCAATGTTATCAGCCCTAATTATGAGTTCTTCAGACTCTAAGCCGAGGGAACATTCCACTGCCTTCCTTACGTGCGACTTTAACCACTTTATAACGTCTTGATTCATCGCTTAGCTTTAACCTCGTTTCGATATTGCCCTTAAGTTTGGGTTATTAATTACTTGGAGGTTTTGCCCCTATTTTGTATTTTCCACCTGATAATGAATTAAGTAAATTAACACACATTTTCCTCATGAAGGGAAGGAATTTATTAACTTCAACTACTTGGCGGTTGCTTAAATAAGTAACACCATATCTGTTTTTGGAGGTTTTAATATGTGCGCACTTATCTCTCAAATTGTGTATATAGCTATATAATGAACTCTTAGTCCTGATGTCCTTTTTATAATCATCCTCGAATTGATTAAGGAATTCTTTTAGTTCTTTCTTATTCCATTTCCCGCGCGCTTTAAAGGCATTCTCTATAATCTTATAAAGCGACAGGTAACGGTATTGGAGTGGGATGCGAGGATCTAGAGAATCAGATAACAGTCGCATATCATCCCTCTTTGACCACGTTCCGATAAAGGCGTTTTTTATCGTTTTAACAGGAAGCTCTGTCCATTTTGTAACCATTTGCTTCAAAGTGATTCCATAGGAATACGGTTTTCCTGATTCCGGAAAGGCCCACATTGTATAGGGAGCAAGTTGCAAATTGGAATCATAGTTAATTCGCAAAATAGACAAGAGGTGCTCTTTTACAGTTTGCAGGAGTTCGCTGTGCTCTTCTTTGATTTCTTCTTTTTCATATCCGGGAATACTAAAGCGCATAAAACTTGGTCTTCTGTCGATACCAAAAAACAACGAAAGCCTACATTCTCCGTCATTAGTTTTCACAGGAATCTCAAGGATTGGATTTATTGAATTATCGTCCTGGTATTCTGACTTAAGAGGTTCAAAGAACCAATAATAGAAAAGTAGTTTATCAGGATCCATTTTTACTACTGTTGGAGTGTGCTTGATCTACCGATAATTATGGGAATAACTTAAGATACGCTTTTAAGCTAAGCAAGTCAAAAACACAATTGAAAGCCTCGTGGGCTTCTGTTGCATTTGTACATACTTTGTAGGGGAGTCTATTATAGATTCGTTCACCTAAATTTGGTATAAGATGGATAAAACGTACACCAAAGTCGGAGTAAAATAGAGCGATGGAGGTGTCATGGTATGAAAGGTAGCCCGCGGGGAAGATACACCAAGGAGTTTCGTCAGGAAGCGGTGAAACTGGTCATCAAGGAAAAATTGTCATGGGGGAAGGCAGGCCGGCGGTTATCACTGGCGCCAACGACTATCGGGAGCTGGGTCAAAGCCTATCAAGAGGGCAAACTGGGAGAGATCGGTAAGAC
>DAOUMG010000097.1:0-17317 GCA_034411935.1 Dehalococcoidaceae bacterium | reverse complement strand
CTTTTCTACAGGTATGCCGGCTATGGTGCTGAATTCTTCGTCGAAGGCTATCGCCTGGAATTCTTTGAAAAGGGCAGCCACCAAGCCAATGATAACGATATCTATAATAAGCATAAAAAGCAGGTCCTGGGCGGGCACGGTTAGAATGTTGCCGAAGAGGTAGCTGAACAGGTCGGGGGCGTAGCCGGGGCTTAAGCCGATAAAGATAATGCCCAGCGCCATACCCATCGCCCAGAGTATGCCGATGGCGGTGTCCGAGGGCAGCCTGGTTCTTCTGGTGATGAATCCCATACCCAGAGCAGAAGCTATCGAGAAGAACGTGGCACCCAGTATCGGGCTGAAACCCAGCCAGTAGCCCAGGCCGATACCGCCGAAAGAGGAGTGGGCGATGCCGCCGCTGATAAAGACTATCCTCTTGGTGATTATATAGACGCCTATGACGCCACAGGCTACGGACGCCAGCAACCCGGCTAAAAGGGCGTTTCTCATAAAGTCATACTGCAGGGCTTCAAACATTAGTGCTCCTTGAGTACCCGGTGGGGGACGGTGCCGTGAGTTATCATCTGTATCGGGCACTGGTAGGTTTTTTCCAGTACCTCGGTGCTGACCTCTTTGGAGCCGTGGTAATAGAGGTGCTTATTTAAACAGGCGATTTTGGTAACATGTACCGAGATGGCGCCGATATCATGAGATACCAGCACTATCGCCATATCTTTTTTTAGTTTATTCATCAGCTCGTAGAACTCGGTCTGCATGGCCGGGTCGACGCTGGCCGTCGGCTCGTCCAGTAAAAGGAGTTCGGGCTCGGTAACCAGCGCCCGGGCGATGAATACCCGCTGCTGCTGGCCGCCGGAGAGACTGCCCAGCTGCCTGTTTTTATTTTTAAGCATATCGACAGTCTTTAGAGCTTCGGTGGCCATTTCTTTATCAATATGCCTGTATCTATTGAAAAGCCCGGCTTTTGAGTAGCGGCCCATCAGCACCGTTTCCCAGACATTTATCGGGAAATCGCGGTCAAACAGGTTGTGTTGGGGGACATAGCCTATTTTACCCCGGCTCTCCTGAGGCGTTTTTCCCAGAACCAGGGCGCTACCCTGATAAGGCTTTAAAAGCCCCAGGATAACCTTAAGCAGAGTTGTCTTGCCGCCGCCGTTGGGTCCGATAATAGCCAGAAAATCGCCCCGCGATATTGACAGGTTGATGTCTTCAATGGCCGATATGCCATTATAACCCGCTCGTATGTTCTTAATGTTAACGATTTCTTTGTGTACCATTGCTACATCACCTTGGCCATTTCGGCGGCTACCGAGCGCAGGTTATCTATGTAATCTTCGGCCAGTGGGTCTATTAATACTACGGTACCGCCTATCTCGGCGGCGATAACCTCGGCGCTCTGGATGCTATACTGAGGTGAAACGAAGACGATCTTAATTTTGTATTCTTTAGCCTGGTCTATAAGATGTGCCAGGCCGGCCGGCGTCGGCGTTTTGCCCTCTTCTTCTACCGGGATCATGGTCAGATTGAAGCTTGAGGCGAAGTAGCCCCAGGCGGGATGGTAGACCATAAAGATGCGGGTGGTTATGCTTGAGAGACTATCATTAATCTCGTTTTCTAATGCAATTAATCTGGACAAGTATTCGTCTCGGTTGTCTTCGTAGTAGGATTTATTAGCCGGATCTACCTGTATAAGCCCCTGGGTGATGTTTCCTGCCATAATCCTGGCGTTAGCCGGCGAAAGCCAGATATGGGGGTCTAAATTACCATTCTGGTCGTTTTGGTGGTCTTCTATATGAGGGGCGGTTATCTTCTGGAGCGCGATATCTCTGGAACAATCTACCACCAGCATATCAGTATTAAGCGATAACAGGTTATCCAGCCAGGCCAGTTCAAACTCAACCCCGGAGCCTACCTTAGCATAAACTTTAGCCTTTTCAAGCTTGGAAAGCTGACCCGGCGTCGGTTCGTAGGTATGGGGGCTGGCTCCGGGAGGTACCATGAGAAGAGCCTCGACCCTATCACCTCCGATAGCTTCTACAAATTCCTTTTGCGGAGCGATGGTTACGGCTACGATAATCTTCTGGTTGTTATCTAACTCCTCACTTAAGTTACAGCCGATAGGGTAGAGCAGGCAGGCAGATAGCAAGAGAAGAAAATATACCTTAGATATGAAAGACATCCATTGCTTCATTCTACTATTTACCTGTGCGGCAGTCCGGGCAGCGGCCGTGCATCTCAAGGAGATGGCCATCTATGCTAAAACCTGTTTGCGTGGCTAATCTCTCTTCAAGTTTGTCCAGGTTACAGTCGGTGAAATCTACCACGTTACCACAGCTTGAGCAGACCAGATGGTGATGGTGAGCTTGCGGTCTTCTCACTAAGAAGCTCTGGCTTGAGCCGCCGGTATAGACCTTGCAGATAAGGCCGCATTTGCCCAGTATCTCCAGGGTGCGGTAGATGGTAACCAGGCCGATGCTTGAGTCTTCTACGGATGCTATTTGGTAAATCTCGGCTGGAGTGAGGTGGCTGCGGCTACCTGAGATAGCATTTAAAATAGCACGGCGTTGACGGGTGAGTTTATAACCATGACGCTTAAGGGCGACGATTAGTTTATTAACCATAGCCTTTAGGATAAGTGAAAACGATTTTCAATTAGATTATATGAAGGTTGTGCTATAATGTCAAGTGAAAAAGCTATTGACATAAGACGGAAAGTATGTTAATATGGCATACGGTAAGCGATTACCGTATATATCTAAAGGGTGACTATTATTTAAAACGCTTAAAATAGATATTTAAGTAACCAACGGTTTGAGGAAAATAGATGAAAAGGGTTTACATAAACGAGGATATCTGCATGGGTTGCGGACTCTGCCGCGTTTATTGCTGCACGGAGCATTCCAGGTCAAAAGATATAATAAAGGCTCATAAGAAAGAGTCTCCCCCTCCGTTGCCCCGCCTTCGCGTTGAAAGAAAAGGTGTTTTAAGTTTTAGCATTCAGTGCCGCCACTGTGATGAGCCCTGGTGTGTTTATTCCTGTCTTACCGGGGCGATGAGCAGAGACCCGGAAAGCGGTTTGGTAACATCGGATGAAGAAAGATGCATCGGCTGCTGGACCTGCCTGTTAGCCTGTCCCTACGGAGCTTTGACCAGGGATCCGGCTCGTAAGATAGTTCTTAAATGCGACTTATGCCAGGAGCGGGAAAT
The DNA here is from genome assembly GCA_034411935.1 of Dehalococcoidaceae bacterium. Taxonomy (GTDB): domain Bacteria; phylum Chloroflexota; class Dehalococcoidia; order Dehalococcoidales; family JAUXAE01; genus DAOUMG01. Next base: position 14,113 of record DAOUMG010000097.1, on the reverse strand, counting down.
ACCGGCCTGTGTGACCAACTGCCCCAATGAAGCGCTTATTCTATATAGCGATGAAGAAGAAGTGTCGGAGGAAACGAAAAGGTGATTGCGGTAATTGATTACGGAGCCGGCAACTTGCGCAGCGTGGTTAACGCCATTAAGAACTTAAGTTTTGAGCCGACTGTGACTGATAACCCTAATGATTTGAAAGGTGCGGCGGCGGTTATCCTTCCGGGTGTGGGTGCCGCTGCCGATACCATGAAAGGACTTGAGAAAACAAAAATGGCGGATGCTATCCGCCGGCTGGTAGAGGAGGGGAGACCACTACTTGCCGTATGCGTCGGTCTTCAGGTGTTGCTATCTGCTACCGAGGAAGGCGGCTGGCATAAGTGCCTGGGACTGGTGGACGGGGTGGTGAAAAAGCTGCCCGCCGGTTTGAAAATTCCCCATATAGGCTGGAATCAAGTGACGCAGAAGGAAAACCACTGGATTTTTAAAGATATACCAGATGGCACCGATTTCTACTTCGTTCACAGCTATTATGCTAAACCCGAGGACGAATCGGTTATCGTCGGCACTACGGATTACGGTTTTAGCTGGTGTAGCGTCCTGGCCAGAGATAACCTGGTGGCTACCCAGTTCCACCCTGAAAAAAGCGGAACTTATGGCCTTAAAATGTATGACAACTTTTTAAAAAAGGCTTTAGGGTAAGACAAGATGAAAACAAATTATCTGATTATAGGCAACTCGGCCGGCGGTATTGCTGCCGCTGAAGCCATACGGCAGTTGGATAAAAAGGGCGATATCTTAATGGTATCAGACGAGCCTTATCCCGCTTATTCGCGGCCGCTTATTGCCAAGATACTTACCAATGAGCGTACTTTGAATGAGATACTCTTCCGCCCTGAAGGATTTTATGAAGAACACGGTATTACCTGCCTTCAGGGCAGTAAGATAGATGCGCTGGACTTTGACAAACGCACCGCTCGGTTCAGCAGTGGTGACGTCGTTAGCTGGAAGAAGCTTCTATTAGCCACTGGCGGCAAACCCATAGTGCCCCCCGTAAAGGGAATTGATAAAGAAGGCGTCTTTAACTTCATCACCCTCGATGATGCCAGGGCGATAGATAGTTTTTTACCTGAAGTGAGGCGGGCGGTGGTTATTGGCGGTGGTCTCATAGGAACCAGCGTAACCGACGCTCTGCTTAAGCGGGACGTCAGGGTCAGCGTGGTGGAGATGAAGGATAAAATGCTCAATGTTATGCTTGACGATACGGCTTCAACTATGGCTGAAGATGTTATTAAAAAAGCCGGAGTAGATATCATCACAGGCCATACTGTAGCCGAAATCATCGGCGGAGAAAAGGTCGACGGGGTTATTCTCGACAATGGAAAAGAGCTTAAATGCCAGATGGTGGTAGTAGCTATCGGCGTTTTACCCAGAGTTGAACTGGTAAGAGGTAGTCAGATAGAAGTCAATCGGGGAATTGTCGTAGATCGCTTTATGGCTACCAGTGTAAAGGACGTTTATGCCTGCGGCGACGTTGCCGAAGCTTACGATTTCGTCTACGGCAGCGGACGGCTGACACCTATCTGGCCCAACGCCTATATTGGCGGTAGAACCGCAGGCTTCAATATGGCGGGGGTTAAGACGGAGTACAGGGGCGGTACGGCCATGAACACCCTGAACTACTTCGGCCTGGACATTGCTTCCGCCGGAGCTGTTAATCCGCCTGAAGCTGAACATTTTGAAGTGCTTATGCGCAGAGATAACGGAAACTATAAGAAACTAATAATAAGAGACGGGCTTATTACGGGCATGGTATATGTCGGCGATATAGAGCTTTCCGGAATTATCTTCGGCCTGATGAGAGATAGAATAGATGTCAGCGATTTTAAGAAATCACTGTTTGATGAAAACTTCGGGCTGGCGTTCCTGCCCCGTGAAAAACTTAAAGAGCGCCTCGCCTTACAGGTTAATCCGGGCGCCGGTAAAGTTACCGTGCCTGAGCCACAAGATAAAGATATAGCCGGAGAATAGGATAAACAGGTTAAAGATGGAAGAACTGACTAAAGTAAATAACTACTACGGCGATGATAAAGTGATAGACGCCTGCTCTATCTTCGGCATGATGGACACTTCGGGTGCCTGTTTCTCAGGGCGGGATGTTATCCGTGCCATCGCCAATATGCATGACCGGGGCAACGGACTCGGCGGTGGTTTCGCCGTCTATGGTCTTTACCCGGATTATGCCGATTATTATGCCTTTCACATAATGTATTTGAGCCGTCAGGCTAAAGCGGATGTCGAGGCCTTCCTGAAAGACAGATTTACCATTCATCATAACGAAGAAGTACCCACCAGGGCGGTAGCCGCTATCAAAGACCCGCCGCTGGTCTGGCGCTACTTCCTGGAAATTAAAGAAACAGACGGTATTTCGCAGGATGACTATATTGTCAACCGGGTAATGGAAATAAATACCACTATGAAAGACACCTTCGTCCTCTCAAGCGGTAAGAATATGGCTGTATTCAAGGGAGTCGGTTACCCTGAGGAGATAGCGGAGCACTTCATATTAGAGGATTATAAAGGCTATCTCTGGACGGCTCACGGCCGCTTCCCAACCAATACCCCCGGCTGGTGGGGTGGTGCCCACCCGTTCTGTATTTTAGACTGGACGGTGGTGCATAACGGCGAAATATCTTCCTATGGTATCAACAAGCGCTATCTGGAGCAGTTCGGCTATGAGTGCACTATGCAGACGGATACCGAGGTAATTGCCTATGCCGTCGATCTTCTGGTACGCAGGCATAACCTGCCGATAGAGCTGGTTGCCAATATACTGGCACCGCCCCTGTGGACGGATATAGAAAGGCAGCCGGAACCCAGGAAGAAACTTTTAAAATCGCTGCGCCAGGTCTATGGCAGCCTGCTTCTCAACGGCCCCTTTACCATTATCATAGCCCACCAGGGAGAGATGATAGGCCTTACAGACCGCATTCGCTTAAGACCTCTAACCGTCGGTGAAAAAGGCCCGGTGCTTTACCTTTCTTCAGAAGAATCTGCCATCCGCCTGGTCTGCCCGGAGCTTGATAAAGCCTGGATACCCGTAGGTGGCCAGCCCGTAATCGGCAGACTGAAAAAAGCGGCTAGAGACAAAGTAAAGACAGCTATATAAGGAAAAGCAATGCTGACTAAAAGAATTATACCCTGCCTGGATGTAAAAGAGGGCAGGGTGGTAAAAGGAACCAGTTTTAAAGAGCTTAGAGATACCGGAGACCCGGTAGAGCTGGCAGGCTTTTACTATAAGGAAGGCGCCGATGAGCTTACCTTCCTGGATATAACGGCAACTTCCGAAGAGCGGGATACAATGGTAGATGTGGTTGAGCGTATATCCGAAAATGTTTTCATGCCGCTTACCGTAGGAGGCGGATTGCGTAATACCGTTGATATGAGGCGAATGCTTAAGGCCGGCGCTGATAAAGTGGCTATCAATACGGCGGCGGTACTCACCCCGGAACTTATCAGCCAGGGGGCGGACAAGTTCGGTAGCCAGTGTATCGTGGTGGCTATAGACGCCAAGAGAATAAACGGTAGCTGTGATTTAAAATGGGAAGTCTATACCCATAGCGGCCAGAAACCGTCGGGGCTGGATGCCGTCTCTTGGGCAAAAGAAGCGGTCAGGCGAGGCGCCGGTGAGATTTTACTTACCAGCATAGACTCCGATGGCCACCGCCTGGGATATGATAATCAGCTTAACCGGGCTATTTCGGAAACCGTTCCGGTGCCGGTTATCGCCAGCGGCGGCGCCGGTACCCCCGAAGACCTGTACCAGGCTTTGACTCTAGGTAAGGCGGACGCCGTGCTGGCGGCCAGTATTTTTCACTACGGTACTCATACCATAAAACATGTTAAGGAATATCTTTTAAGAAAAGGTATTCCGATAAGGATATAGAGTAAAAAATGAAGACTTATTTACCGGCTAAATTTATAGTGGAAAGAGACCAAGAACGCTGCATCCGCTGCGAGGTGTGCGTCAACCAGTGCAGCTTTGAAAACCACTATTTTGATGCCGATGATAATCAGGTAAAAAGTTTATCTGATGGCTGTATCGGTTGCCACCGCTGCGCCACCTTTTGCCCCACAGATGCCATCACTATCAGGCGCAGCCAGCTGGATTACAGGGATAATTATAACTGGCGACCCGAAGTAATAGAGGATATCCTAAAACAGGCTGAATCGGGCGGTATGCTGCTGACAGGTATGGGCGATGATAAAGGTCACCGCATATACTTTGACCATTTAGTACTTAACGCCAGCCAGGTTACCAACCCTTCCATAGACCCCTTGAGGGAGCCGATGGAGTTGACCACCTATATAGGCAGCAAACCGGATAAAATAGAGCTAAAACTTAATAACTCAGAACTCAAGGAAGAACTGCCGCCGCAGGTAAAACTTGAGGTACCCGTAATGTTTGGTGCTATGTCCTACGGCGCCGTAAGCTTAAATGTTCACAGGTCGCTGGCTCGGGCGGCTACCGAGATGGGTACCCTGTGGAATACCGGTGAGGGCGGTCTTCACAGGAGTCTCTATAAATATAAGGATAACACCATCGTCCAGGTGGCTTCTGGGCGCTACGGCGTTCATGCCGATTATTTAAACGCCGCCCGCATCGTCGAGATAAAAATAGGCCAGGGAGCCAAGCCGGGCATCGGCGGGCACCTGCCGGGCGAAAAGGTAAGCAGCGAAGTATCGGAAACAAGGATGATTCCCGAAGGCACAGATGCCATTTCACCGGCGCCGCAGCATGATATCTATTCCATAGAGGACCTGGCCCAGCTTATCTATGCCCTGAAAGAAGCCACCAATTATAAAAAACCGGTTTCCGTTAAAATAGCCGCCGTCCATAACGCGGCGGCCATCGCCAGCGGCATGGTTCGTGCCGGCGCCGATATAGTAGTCCTGGACGGCTTGAGGGGCTCTACGGGTGCGGCTCCCAAGGTAATCCGCGATAATGTCGGCATCCCCATAGAACTGGCTCTGGCGGCGGTTGATACCCGCCTGAGGCAGGAGGGCATCCGCAACCGGGCTTCCGTAATCGCCTCAGGAGGCATCAGGAGTAGCGGCGATGTCATCAAGGCGATAGCTCTCGGCGCCGATGCCGTTTATATAGGTACGGCGGCTCTGGTCGCCCTCGGCTGCCGTGTTTGCCAGCAGTGCCACACGGGTAAATGCTCCTGGGGAATCTGTACTACAGACCTTCATTTAAGCAAGAGGGTTAATCCCGATATCGGCGCCCGACGGCTGGCTAACCTGCTCAGGAGCTGGAGCCTGGAGATAAAAGATATGCTGGGCGGATTGGGTGTCAACGCCCTGGAGAGCCTGCGCGGCAATCGCCTGCACCTGCGCGGTATCGGTCTAAACGAAAACGAGCTAGAGGTTCTGGGCGTTAAGGCGGCCGGGAGTTAAAAATGCCGATGGATAATAAAGTGAACGAAAAGGAAAAGATAGTGAAGATAGATACCAGGGGTGTCTATTATAAACAATTGAACGCACGCTTAAGAGAGCTTTCTTCCGATGGTGTAGCTAAAATAGAGCTTGATAATGTCTGCGGGCAGCGCTATATAGGCACCGACCTTAACAGGCAGATTGATATAGAAATAAAAGGCACGCCCGGTAACGACCTGGGAGCGTTTATGAACGGGCCGCGCATTACAGTTTACGGCAACGCCCAGGACGGCTGCGGCAATACCATGGATGATGGTGAGATTATTGTTCACGGGCATGCCGGCGATATAATCGGTTTGTCCGCCAGGGGCGGCAAGATATTCATCCGGGATTATGTCGGCTATCGTGCCGGTATCCATATGAAGGAATATAAAGATAAGAAGCCGTCTCTGGTAATCGGCGGCACCGCCCAGGATTTCCTGGGTGAATATATGGCCGGGGGCATACTGGTTCTGCTCGGCTTAAACGGCGAGGAGCACCAGGCAAAGTTTATCGGCACCGGCATGCACGGCGGCGTCATTTATTTAAGAGGTAGTGTAGAAGACTACCAGCTAGGTAAAGAGGTGGCTATCGCCCAGGTGAAAGAAGAAGACCATAATATTATCGGGCAACTGGTCAACCAGTTCGCCACTCATTTCGGCTATGACGCCGGGGAAATTTTAAAGGGTAAGTTCATCAAGCTATACCCCCGCAACAGGAGGCCTTACGGCCGATTATATACTTATTAGCAGTGTTGTAAAAATGGTCAGGATATTAATTATAGCCGAATTAAAAAGAGAACCGGAGACATTACCCTCAGAGCTTGCCAGAGCCGGTTATGGATGCTTACTTGCCTCAAATGATGGAGACGCACTTAAATATCTGGCAAAAGAAACTGTAGACCTGGTGCTTATCAAGGCGGATAGCCCGGTTACCATAAGCTCTCTATATAAAAAGATAAAGAATAAAGAACTGCCGGCTATAGCCATTCTGCCCAGGGATAGAATTGTTTCCGTTAACGGGCATCTTGAAATGGATGATTTTATAGCCGAGCCTTATCTGGCAAGTGAACTTCTGCTAAGAGTGAAGCGTCTATTGCAGAAGGCGGTAAAAAAGAAAGATTCAAACAGGATTGTTAGCGGTTATCTGGTGATAGACCAGGCCAGATACGAGGTAACTCTAAACGGGAAAGCTGTTGAGCTTACCTACCGGGAATACGAGCTACTCCGCTTTCTTGCCAGCAATAAAGGTGTTGTCTTTAATAGAAATACCATCCTTGATAAGGTATGGGGCTGTGATTACTACGGCGGCGATAGAACGGTAGACGTCCATATCAAAAGGCTCAGGAGCAAGATCGATAGCCCGACCGATAGCTTTATAGAAACGGTAAGGAACATAGGCTACCGTTTCCGTAGCGACCCCGCAAATTAATCCATTTTGTTAAAGAAGATTTAACCTGTCTGTAATCTGGCGGAAACATTTCTACTTTATAATACTAGTATCAACCTTTGGAAGGGGTGAGTTTGTGGAGATAAATCCGTCAGATACCATCTGGGTTCTGATTTCCTCGGCACTGGTTATGCTGATGACGCCGGGCGTAGCCCTGTTCTACAGCGGTATGGTAAGGCGTAAAAACGTACTCTCCACATTGATGATGAGTTTTGCCGCTCTGGGATTGGTTAGTCTATTATGGGTCGTTTATGGTTACAGTTTTAGCTTCGGCAGCGACTTCGGCGGTCTCATCGGCGGTTTTGATTTTATACTCCTGAACCAGGTAGGAACGGCGGCCTCGCCAGTTTATGCAGATACCATACCCCACCTTGCCTTTATGATATTCCAGGCTATGTTCGCCATTATTACTGTAGCACTCATCACCGGCGCTGTGGTGGAGAGGATAAAGTTCAGTTCGCTGCTCGTTTTTGCTGCTTTATGGTTAACTGTAGTCTATACTCCGGTGGCGCACTGGGTCTGGGGCGATGGCGGCTGGCTTGCCAGTCTGGGCGTTCTAGATTTTGCCGGAGGTACCGTAGTTCATATTAATGCCGGCGTCTCGGCATTGGCACTGGTTATGCTACTGGGTCCACGCAAGGGATTCTTAAGAGAATCTATGGAACCGCATAATATACCGATGGTTCTAATCGGCGGCTCTTTACTGTGGTTCGGCTGGTTCGGCTTCAATGCCGGCAGTTCTCTGGCTGCCAATGGCCTGGCTGCCAGCGCCTTCGTGGCTACCAATCTTTCAGCGGCCGCAGCCGCTTTTAGCTGGCTTATCTTAAGCTGGATTTACCGCCGGCCGACACTGCTGGGTGTGGTAACCGGTGCCGTTGCCGGTCTGGTAGCTATAACACCGGCTGCCGGTTTCGTTGAGCCGATTTTGGCAATACCGATAGGTATCGGCGCATCGGTAGTCTGTTACTATAGTATATTATTAGTTAAAAGGAAGCTCGGCTTTGACGACTCGCTGGATGTATTCGCCATTCATGGTATGGGTGGTGTCTGGGGAGCCCTGGCTACCGGTATCTTTGCCAGTGCTGCCGCCAATGCCGCCGGCGCCGACGGTCTGATTCTGGGCAACGCCTTTCAGTTCCTGAAACAACTGGCCGGGGTGGTTGCCGTATCCGCCTTTGCCTTCGGAATGACCTGGGTGCTGGGTAAGCTGATTGATGTTACCGTAGGTTTACGGGTTTCAAAAGCCGAAGAAAGCATTGGCCTGGATATATCGCAGCACGGCGAGCGGGCTTACGGGGGTTTGCTGAGATGAAGAAGATAGAGGCTATTATCAGAGAGGAGAGGCGAGAGCCTGTTCAACGGGCACTGGCAGAAAACGGTTATTATGGCATGACCGTCAGCGAAGTAAGTGGCCGGGGTCGTCAGGATGGAATATCGCTACAGTGGCGAGCCGGTGAGTATAAAGTGGACTTTCTGCCAAAAATGAAGATAGAAGTAGTCACTCTTGATCAGGATGTAACCAGCATTGTAAATACGATAGCCAATAAAGCTCGCACGGGTGAGATTGGTGATGGTAAAATATTCGTAATGCCTGTAGAAGATGCCGTACGTATAAGAACCGGTGAATCCGGTTTTAACGCAGTCTAAATAAAAATAGGGTCTAAAGAAATATAAGGAGGATTTATAAATGACGGACCAAAAAAGGCAGGAAAGCAAAGAATATGTTCTTAAGATGGCCAAGGAACAAAACGTTAAGTTTATCAGGTTATGGTTTACCGATATCCTGGGTTTCTTAAAAAGTTTTGCCATAACCGTAGAGGAGCTTGAAGGGGCGTTGGAAGAAGGTATGGGTTTCGACGGTTCTTCAATAGAGGGTTTTGCCCGCATAGACGAGAGCGATATGGTAGCTATGCCAGATCCGGATACCTTCCGTATTCTACCCTGGCGGCCTAAGGAACACCATGCCGTAGCCAGGATGTTCTGTGATATTTTAAGACCTGGTGGCCAGTCTTTTGAAGGCGACCCGCGCTATATCCTAAAGAGAAACTTAAAAAGAGCCGCCGATATCGGCTATACCTATTATGTCGGTCCTGAACTTGAGTACTTCTACTTTGAGAACTCGGATTCGACAAAAACGCTGGACAGAAGTGGCTATTTTGATTTAACTCCCAGAGATGCCGCCCATGACTTGAGGAAAGATACCGTGCTCACTCTTGAAGAAATGGGCATCGGCGTTGAGTATTCTCACCACGAGGTCGCACCCAGCCAGCATGAAATAGATATGCGCTATACCGACGCCCTGACCATGGCGGATAATGTTATGACCTACCGCCTGGTAGTTAAGGAAATCGCCCTGCAGCATGATGTTTATGCCACTTTTATGCCCAAGCCGATATTTGGCGAGAACGGAAGCGGTATGCATACCCACCAGTCCCTTTTTAAAGGCGAGCGAAACGCTTTCTTTGATAAAAAAGACCCGTATAGCCTTTCTGATATTGCCCGGTATTTTATTGCCGGTCTGCTAAAGCATGCTCCTGAGTTCACCCTGGTTACCAACCAGTGGGTGAATTCATACAAGAGGCTGGTTCCCGGCTACGAGGCCCCCGTTTATATTTCCTGGGCCAGGCGCAACCGCTCGGATCTTATCCGTGTACCCGAGTACCGCCCCGGCAAGGAGACATCTACCAGGATAGAGCTGCGCTCTCCGGACCCGGCCTGTAATCCTTACCTTGCTTTCTCCGTAATGCTGGCTGCCGGACTGGAGGGTATAGAGAAGAAATACCAGATTCCCGATCCAGTTGAAGAGAATGTTTATGACATGAGTGCCGAGGAAAGAGAAATGCGCGGCATCGGCTCTCTGCCCGGAAACCTGTGGGAAGCGATCCAGATTACCGAGCAGAGCGATATTGTTAAAAAAACCCTCGGAGAGCATCTCTTTAACGCCTTTATAAAAAATAAAAAGATAGAGTGGCAGAAATACAGTGCTCATGTTTCCGACTATGAGCTTACCAGGTTTCTACCGATTCTGTAGGATGAACCAACTAAGGCATAGTTAAATAGACCTGAAAGCCGGTATTATAAGGACAAAAAAGTGTTGTAATACCGGCTTTTCATATTATACTCGGAGAAGTAGAATATGGGGGAGCACTAAAAGGTTAATCTGTTATGGTGAAAGACAACGGAGTGATACTACAGGCGGAACGTCTGGCCAAGCGCTTCGGCGATGTTATCGCCGTAGACGAACTGAGCCTGGATATACGAGAGGGGGAGATATTTGCCCTCCTGGGACCTAACGGCGCCGGCAAAACTGTTACCATCAACATGCTTTGCGGTCTGCTTAAACCGGACAACGGGCGTATTTTGCTTAATGGCAAACCTTTCGGCAGGGAAGAGCGCCATACCTTAGGAATGTGCCCCCAGAACATAGTAATCTGGCCCAAGCAGACCTGCCTGGAGCAGCTGGTTTTCCTCGGCAGGATGTACGACCTGCCGCCAAAGAACTGCCTTAAGCGTGCCGAGGGGCTTTTGGAAGTGATGCAGCTTACAGAGAAGCGCAACAAGCTGGCGGACACCCTTTCAGGTGGTATGAAAAGGCGGCTCAATCTGGCGCTGGCGCTGATGCACGACCCGCAGATACTGGTACTGGACGAGTGCGAGGCGGGGCTTGATCCGCAGAGCCGAATCCTGGTGCGTGGCTATATACGTAGCTGGGCGAGCTCACAGGGGCGCACCGTTGTGTTGACCACTCATAATATGGATGAAGCCGATAGAATGGCAGACAGGGTAGCCATTATAGACCACGGCTCGTTGCTGGTAATAGATACCCCCGAAGCTCTAAAACGGAAGGTTGGCGAAGGCGACGTGCTGGAGGTAGAGCTTAAAGAAACCGGGGATAAAGCAGGTAAAACCCTTAAGGCAGTTAGAGCAATCGCCGAAGATTGCCGTATTCAGGATGGTATGCTAATTGTCAGGACGCTTTGCGCCGCCGATAAGCTGCCTGAAATAGTCAGGGCTCTTGATGAAATCGGCTTGAGCCACGGCCAGATAACGCTGCGCACCAATACGCTTGAGGACGTCTTCATATCTCTGACAGGGCGGAGGCTGCGCCAGTGAAGCTCCTAACGGTATTTGCAAAAACACTCAAGGAACAGTTGCGCAGCGGCTGGGATATTATCCTTTCCGTATCGCTGGCGCCCGTTTTTATAATCCTTTACTGGGTCTTTATGGGAGGAGGGGCGGCGGTCGCCTTGGATGTGATAGTAATAAATTATGATACGGCGAACTGCGCCATAGAGCCCTGTGCCGATGAAGTTATAGAGCGTCTCAAGGTAATACAAAATGCCGAAGGCGAGTCCCTGCTTGAGATTGAGATAATGACAGACGAAACGGCGGCAGAGGAAAAGATGAAAGACGGCCGGGCGATAGCCACGGTTATCTTTCCGGCGGGGTATTCTGATGAAATCGTGCGGGTGATTGAAGAAGGCGGCTTAATGTTGCCTGAAAAATCACCCGTAATCATAGGTGACCCGTCGCAGGTGCATTACCTGCTAACCGCCGTCTATATAACCTCGGAGCTGGATAGATATGTTTCAGAAGCCACCGGCCGTTCATCGCCATTTACCTTACAAGAGCGCTTTATCAGCGGCACCGCCGATATCAACGACTTCGATACCTATATCCCGGGACTGCTGGTAGCCGCTATAACTATGGTGATGTTCTCGGTCTCCATCGCCGTCGCCCGCGATATAGAAAACGGCACCGCCCGACGGCTGGTGCTCTCACGTATGACTTCCTTTGACCTGCTGGGAGGCGTCAGCATCGTCTATATAATATTAAGCCTTATATCTGTGGTACTGGCTTTCGGCGTCGCCATAGCGCTGGATTACCAATATACAGGCTCTTTAGCCATCGCTATCTTAATAAGTGTCATCGCCTCAATGTCCGTCATCGCCGTAGGGCTTATAACAGCCTGCTTCTCGCGCACCGTGGGACGGGCGGCTATCATAGTCAACTTCCCGCTGCTTATTATGATATTCTTCTCAGGCGCTATCTTCCCCCTGCCTTCACTCACGCTTTTTACAATGGGTGAGCGGGCTATCAAGCTGTTCGATTTCCTGCCCACCAGCCACGCCGTATCCTCGCTCAGCCAGGTTCTCAATATGGGGGCGGGTTTGGGCGATGTTATCTTTGAAATAGCAGCAATGCTTATCCTGACGGCTGTCTACTTCGCCGCCGGCGTCTGGCTTTTCAGGCGCCTCCAGATGAGATAGGGTGATCTGTATATCAAGCGATAGAAGATGGTTGGCTTTTTAAAAGAGATACTGTATTATAATAATATTATACTAATCCTATATAGGAAAGGTAATACTTATAATGATATCAAACGCAGAATCTGCCCTGCTCGGCCTTCTATGCGAGGGACCGATGTATCCCTACCAGATGAGTAAAGAGGTTCAGGAACGCAGCATGGACGAGTGGACGGACTTATCTACCTCCTCCATCTATAAACTGCTGCGAAAACTTGAGAAAGACGAGTTGCTTACTGGCAAGGTCGAGATCAGCCGGGGCAACCGCACTCGTAAGATATACAAGATAACGGAAATGGGTAGGGAAACCCTGTGGATGAAAGTGAAGTCTTTACTCCAGAAGCCGCAGGACTGTAAGTGGCAGATGGATATCGCAATCTCTAATCTTGCCGTGGTCGGCAAAGATGAGGTGCTAATTTCTCTTAAGAACTACCGTGCATCCCTCCTGCAAAAGATAGAGTGTTACAAAGCCCTGGAGAAGTACCTAGTTGAGACGGGTTGCCCGGGCTACAGGCTAGGTCTGGCTACACGCCCTTTTCACATCCTGAACGGTGAACTAAAGTGGCTGGAAAAGTATATGAAACACATAGAAATAACGGAGGAATTGTGAACAAAAAGGCTTTAGCTGATAAAATAGAATCGTATCTGAAAACACTCTGTGTTGACATCGGCAACCGCCCGCCGGGAAGCAAGCAGAACCGGCAGGCGACTGATTATTTTATAAAAGTGGTCAGGTTTTTCGGTTACCAACCGCAGGTGTCGGAGTTTGACTGTATAGACTGGGAATACGGAGACGTGCTGCTAACCACACAAGGCAATTCTTTTAGCGCCCTGGCCGGTCCCTACTCACTGCCTTGTGATTTGAGAGCCGAACTGGTTGAAATCTCAACATTAGAAGAGCTAGAAAACAGTGATATTTCGAGTAAATTGGTACTGCTTCACGGTGATATAACCAAAGAACAGCTGATGCCGAAAGGCTTTACCTTTTATAATCCGGATGAGCATAAACATATAATCTCCCTTCTGGAAGAGAAAAAGCCCGCAGCCATTATCGCAGCGACTAGCAAAAACCCTGAAATGGTAGGCAGCCAGTATCCGTTTCCATTATTTGAAGACGGCGATTTTGATATACCCTCCGTCTATATGAAAGATACGGAAGGGGCAAAAATGCTTCAGTACACAGGCAAAGAAGCGTACCTCCGTTTCGAATCATGTAGGATCCCTTCAAACGGCTGTAACGTGATAGCACGTAAAAAAGGAATTGGTGCAAAAAGAATCGTGGTATGCGCCCAGATAGATTCTAGAAAGGGAACGCCGGGGGCACTGGATAACGCATCCGGGACGGTTGTGCTTCTCGCCTTGGCAGAATTACTTAAAGATTATTCAGGCAAATACCAGATAGAGATATTCGCCATAAACGGGGAGGATTATTACGCAAATTCCGGGGAAATGCTTTATCTGGATGAAAACCACGGCAAAATGGATGACATCCTGCTGGCAATCAATCTTGACGATGTGGGGGCAAAGGGTGAAAGAACGGCCTTCTCTTTCTATGAATGCTCCGAAGATATCAAGACAGTTGTTCGCAAAGCTAACGGCAGTGATAATAAGATCATTGAGGGAGACCCCTGGCACCAGGGCGACCATATGATATTCGTAATAAACCAGAGACCCGCCGTTGCCCTGACTTCAGAAAACATGATGAAACATCTTTCTGAAATAACCCACACGGAAAGAGATACATTTGAATTGGTTGATTGCGATATGCTGGCGGAAACCGCCTTCTTCCTGAGAGAAGTTATTCTGTGCCTTAACGGTAACTAAAAGCAGCCAAGCCCCCTAATTTGAAAATAAAGCCCTGTCTATATATACTATTACTATAGTTGTTCCCT
>DAOUMG010000096.1:0-3156 GCA_034411935.1 Dehalococcoidaceae bacterium | reverse complement strand
CTGCCGTTCTATCTCTTCGTAAGATTTATTTAATTTTTCAGAGGATACTTGAAAGCTATCAATTTTAGCTCCGTCGTATTTTAGAGTGTATGCCCGTAAGGCTTCATCTCCCTCGCGACGCACTTTAGTAATAATATCCCTTACCGCCTTTTCTCTATCGGCAGTAAATATATTTACACTCTTACGCGTCAGTACATTAAGAGCTTCCCCATATCCTTTTATGACCTTCAACTTAACCACTTTGTAACGCCTTACTTAATAAGCCTATGAATTCTTTTATTTTCTTTTCCTTTAACTTGTGGCTGGCACTACTTTTATTAGCAACCACGCAGGCGGTCGATTCAAAAAGAGTATCTATTATCTTAAGGTTGTGCCTTTTGATAGTACCGCCGGTTTCCGTATTCTCAATCATCATATCGGCATCTTCCGGTAGAAAAGCTTCGGTTGCTCCCCAGGTGGGCACGATAAGATACCTGCCAAGATGGTTTTCCCGGGCATAATTATCGGCTATATTAATATACTCGGTTGCTACCCTGATTCTCTTTCCGTTACAGTAATCTTTCAAATCACCGGCATTCTCGACGGGAACTTCCTGGTCTATTACGGCTACTATTTTAACCCAGCCGTATTTTAGGTCCAGCATCTCCACTACCGGACTCTGGGGGAACTGGTACAGGTGTTCTTTCAACCAGTCCCGGCCGGTAATGGCGATATCAAAATTACCATTAGCTACTTGAAGCGGCATATCCTGCGGCCTTATCAGTTTGAAAAAATAACCTTTTAGGTTCTGGCTGACCGGCCGTCTGTTCCCAGTATCTGACGGGTAATCGTTCATTTCAATGCCGGCGGCATCAAATATACGGCGCACATGTGGTTGCTGGTGGCCGTCCGGCAGAGCTACCCTCACGGTATCATCAGTTATTTTCTGAAATTCATATTTTATGGCTTCTTCTGCAATTTCCTGACTGGTATCGTCTATCGCTTCCTTATTAATCATGAGGTTATCTACAATTGAAGCCACCACCTCGGCCATATCCTTTACTTTCAGACTATCTTCATTGGCCACCAGGTATGCCCTGAAATCAAGCATCTTTTTAACCGGTTTTAATCCATGTTCCATCAACTCGCCAGGATTCTTTCTGGATATAAGAACGAGCTCGGCGTTCTCCGGAGGGTAAGCTTCCGCCGCTCCCCACAAAGGGTAAATACTGAAACGCCTTAATCTAAGTTCCTCTGCCAGCGCTTCGGCAAGATTGGGATATTCGCTGGCGATGCGGACATTACCACCTTCATCCGAGAGATTATCTATATCTTTAAGGTTTATATTACCCGCCGTGGCGGCATAAAGCCCACCTCCCCCATAGCCCAGGTTCTTAACCCTTACCAGCGCACTTTTAGGATATTTAGTTAAAAGCTCATTTATCCAGTCCAGCCCGCAGATACCCATATCATAGTTACCTATAGCTACCTGAATGGGTATATCCTTTTCATGGAATATCTTGGCTGAAAGGTTAGCAAATCTCTCCGACTGTAATCTGTATAGCCTTGCTCTTGAGTGATAACCTCCCATCCCCCAGCCGGCTCTATCCAGCAGCTCCGCCGTCTGCGCCATCAGCCTGCCCTTGGGCAGGGCTATTTTAAGCGGCATCCCCACCCCCTATTATCCCCAGCACTTCTTCTACAGAATCTATAGCCGCCTTTTTCATGGTTTTACTATCGGTCAGTATAAAGTTTCTACCTTCATCTTTAACATCCAGTACCCATTTTGTATCTTTTATTTTTCTCTCGCTATAACTGAACTCAACAGTATAACCTGCTGCTCTTATCTTTTTAGCCACTTCAAGCGTTTCTTTCGCAGACTGCTGCCCGACTTTCATAATAACCCTTCTGGCTAGGTTTTTTTGAATAAAATCAGCTTTACACATAGCCATCAGGCGGTCAAAGTACAGGGCAAAACCAGCCGCCGGTATTTCCTTACCTCCCAGTAGCGGTATCAGGTCATCATAACGCCCGCCTCCGCCTACATTCTCATTACCCACCATAAGACGGAAGATAATTCCCGTATAGTATTCAAAACCCTTACCTATGTTCAGATCTACCTGGCATTTATAGCCCAGCGATTCCATTCTTTGTACGATAGCTATGAAATCATCAAGCGGTTTTTTAAGCTCCCTAACGCTACTTTCAACCAGAGCCGCAATATTCTTTAGATAGCCTGCCGAGCTTCCTTTTATATCTAATAGTAGCGACATAGCTTTTACCAGCTCCGGTTTCTCCGGTTTCAGATTTTTCATCACTTCTCTATCTCCGTCCAGAAGCTGGTTAAATATCTTCTCTCTTTCCTCTTTCCTAAGACCGAGGCTTTCCAGTAGCGCTCTTATCAAGCCGGCGTGTGATAGCTTTACGGTTACTTCCCCGACCTCCAGTTTCTCAAGCACTTCCACCGCCAGGGCGATAAGTTCGGCGCTGGCCATTACCGAGCCGTCTCCGATTATCTCGGTGCCGCACTGCCATCTTTCCCTTGATTCCTTACCCGTCTCTTCGAATACAAATGTATTTATCACGTAGAAGAACCTGGCCAGCCCCTCTTCCTTCATTTCATCTATGTAAAGGCGCGCCGCCGGTATGGTTCCGTCAGGCCTCAAGACTACCCTTTCGCCGCTCCAGCCGTCCCAGTCTAGGAAAGAATAAACCCTTCTCAGCATCCCGGGCGTCAGCGTACCCGCCGAGGTGAACAGGTAAAGATACTCTAAGGTTGGCGTCCGTATTTCACGGTAGCCCCACTTTAGACAGCTCCCTCTGAAAACGCTTTCAATATAGCGGAACTTTTCCATCTCATCCGGGCGCAGGTCACGGCACCCCTTGCATTTCTGTAGTTCCATACTTCTCCTATAGCTTTTGATCAGTAAATTCTACACTACATCGTTTCCCCGTTCAACATAAAGACGATTGAAACGATGCTCTTTTCGGTCTATACTTTGATTAAATGCAAACAATAATCAGTCTTAAATTACGCAGGATATTTCTATTTACGCTGCTACTCGTTCTTTTGCCTTCCCTGCTACTATGTAACAATACCAGAGCAGCAAATAACGAAATCATCGTTCTTCATATAGACGGCACCATAAATCCGGTGCTGGTTGATTATATCGAGCG
>DAOUMG010000095.1:0-11736 GCA_034411935.1 Dehalococcoidaceae bacterium | reverse complement strand
ATTACCTTTCAGAAGCGATACATACCAGACAATTCTGGCTAATTTCTACCATACTTTTATTGTTGGGTTATGGCGTATTCTCCATAGTAGTCCACTTAGTTCCATATATGACCGCTTTGGAATTTAGTATTGGTGAAGCGGCTGCTGTTTTAAGCACTATGTGGATTTCCAGCATGGTAGGAAGGCTGGTATTAGGCAAAGCCGCCGATAGATATGGCAATCGAGGCTTGTATATCGTAGGTTTCATCATAATGGCAGTGTCTTTATCATTGCTACTGGGTAAGGAAATATGGTTGTTATACCTGGGAGCTTCGTTATTTGGTTTCGGGTATGGTGGATGTGGTGCCATAGAGTCGCCACTGGTCGCTTCAATCTTCGGGCTGCGCTCTCATGGCTCCATATATGGTGTACTAACCCTTTGCTTCACAATAGGAGCATCTTTAGGGCCTTTTTTAACAGGTTATTTATTTGATATCACGGGGGATTATCAGGCAGCGCTGATAGTACTGATAATTATCATTATTTCTGCAGTACTATGCGCCAGATTTTTAAAAATTCCAAAAAGTACCTTGGAAGTTAAAAGTTGATGTATTAACCACTAGTAAGTGGTTAAAAAGACATTTTTTTACAAAATCATCCATTTCCCCCAACTAATTGAAGCAGAAAAAGATAACGGCATATTATATTATTATAAAAAAGGAGGCAAGTAGCCTTCGTCTTTACTAGGCTTCATATGTGATTCAAATTGTTCGTGGGTTGAGCACGTATTATTTGGCTACCAAACAGATTACCAACATAAAGCTTACTAGTAGGTTAAAAGTTTATAGTTCCAGTTGATATCTAAGGATTCTCGATTCTCTTACTAGTGTAGTCTCTATTGGTCAGCCTCCAGCCTATTTTTCAATGGAGGATTTTCTTGTAAGGCGCTTATTTTACGCGCAATCCCTAACATCTCGCTTTTGATCCTGGTAAGCTCTGACTTGATCTCCCCGATTGTTTGAATCCCTTTATCTGAGATTGTCCTATTTACTTCCTGTAGTACCTTAGCAGATTCATCATATTCCTTTTGATGACGAATAAATGCGGTATCTATCGATACAAGTGCACATTTACCAAGTAAAATAGTTTCCGCATACCTAGTAGGAGCATCATACACAGCGAATACCTCCCAAGGCCATGCAGGTGCTCTGTTGTTATGCCTTTGCCCGTGAGCTAGTAATTTGTTGCGTACTTGTTCAAGACCTTTCCATTTCCGAATATGCTTTACAGCCGGAGAAGCAATTTTTAGCGTATTCTGTATAGTTATATTTTGACCCATTGATTCAAGGACTTTCCATTCGTCTAAAAAAGAACAAAGCAGAATATGGATGTGATTTGACAAAGTAAATTTCAAATCTTCATCATTTATCCTGTCTTCTGATACCAATGACGCTAAGGCTTTCTTTAATTGATTGCCCATGGAAGTTAAAATTAGCAACGTTTCTTGAATAGGTGTAAACATCATTTTACCTTTCATACATACTACTGTATATGAGTTTTAAACTAAAGTCGTAAGAGAATTTTGGCGCCTCGCTTATATGTTGCACTTAACGTAAGATTATTTAGAAAAATAAGTAAAGGCCGGGCGTCTAAACCATGGGTTAATAGTTCGATTGCTGTCTGTTGCCAAGATTCTAGGGCGGAAGAGCAGGGCGTAAGGTTATCCCCATAAGCGACACAGCGATAATCCTTACCAGCTCTATTACAGTGGATTATTGCTACGGCTTACTGTTATAGTCCTCATCAATCTCTTTTGCCATACACTTCAGTTCTTCAATTTGTTTGTCAATAAAGAAAGTGAAGATATGGGCACCCTTCGCATTGAGAGTACTGGAGGTCGCATCAGCGAAATATGCGGTAAGCTCTTGGATTGGATACTCAATCAACTCAAGTAAATCGATAACTGAGTCATATGCTTTAAGTATTCCTCGTTCTTCCAGACGATCTTTGAACGCTTGTATTACACCAGCGACCAAACCAATATGCATTGTTCCAAAATCTACAGGTTCGCTTCCGCGAATAGCACCACCAATCTTTGCAAAGTAATAGCCAAGTGTTGAAGGAAAAACATCCTCCAGCTTCTGACTTCGGTACTTTGCTCTATGATTTTCTTCTTCTTCCTTCAATCTTCCGAGCACCTCCGTTAAGCCCTTTTGCATCATTTCTCTTTGGTCTTTAATAAGAGATTCGATGCTTATATGACGAAAGAGAGGTCGTCTGTTATCCGGGTAGGTTGTCATTAGGTCAAATCCCTCCTTTGTAAGGCTTGACCTTCCAATGAAGTTAAAAGCCTGCCCTTTACCGCCACCTCTCTTGGTTGGATGGCCGGCGCTATCGCTTCGAATTTCTCTAATTTCCCTCAATAACTTATGAGGTTTATAATCGAAGCCTAGGGCCTGACGTAGATTTTCAACCGCATCTTGTTGAATAAACAATGCCTGTAACAACCCATATACCAAAAGATAGATAGCTGCAACGATTGGTGGCTTGCTGGCTTTTTCATAGGCGCTGATAGCAAGTTCTGTATCTCCGATTGTATCCAAACAACTACATAACATATTCCACGCTGCAGTATCTTGTAGAAGTGCATGCCGTTTCCTTGGGTTGTTAATAAAGTCCCTAATTTGTTGTTCTAGTTCATCAATGCTTTGCATTGCGTCCACTGAGGCTATGTTATTACTTGCTATATTATAACACTTACCAACTGCAAATTAGGATTGATAACCTCACGCGTTTTTAGGAATAACTTTTGAATGACGTTGACTTTTAATAAAGGTCACATTTCATCAACTTGTTCACCAGGGAGGACTTTGACACGAACCTGTCATGGGCTTACACTGTCCAGAGACGACTAAGCCTATTAGTAATATATTTCAAGCTATGAGGAGTTATGCGTACGGTTTAGCTTGCTTCGTAAAAGGGCTGCAAAATGGGTGAAATCAAAGAAATCATGTCTATAATGCGTTCGGGCATAGTCCGTATAGCATTTTTTAAAGGTGATAATCAAGTTGGTAACGGAACCGGTTTCCTTTCAAGCAATTATCTGATTACTAATAGCCATGTGATAAGACCAAACGGTACCTTTGACGCTGTGCAAATGACTTTCGGTGATCAACTAATCAATCCTATTACATCTGTTCGCTACCTTCCCGAAACGTTTTACGCGTCAGTGGTAAGAGAATCACCCGAGAATGATGATGACTACGCAATATTAAAGATTGACGAATCCGAGTTTAACGACCGGTACCAATTCCAATTTGATTCGATAGACGACTCGGGTCTTGGTGAGCAAGTTTTGTTCTTTGGCTTTCCATTTGGAACAGAAAATCTTACATCGCATGTTGGGTACATATCGTCAGTATTCACACATGGATCCCAAAACAGAATACAGATTGATGGTAGCATAAATCCAGGTAATTCTGGCGGCCCTTTAGTTAGTCTTGAATCGGGGAAAGTGATAGGTATAGTCACAAAAACTCAAACAGGTTTGGAAGAAGATTTTGATGAACTAGTCGAAGCGATAAAAAGAAATGTGCAGGCCCTTGAATCAAGAAGCCGTACTATTATGATGATAGGGGGGATAGACCCGATTCAGGCATCGCGCGTGACGATGCAAATATTACAGAAAGTTGCCGTAAATATGAAAAGGTCAGCTAACGTAGGCATCGGTTATGCTTATGATTCTTCATATGTCGCCAGCGCAATCGGGGAGATCGATTGATAAGCGGGAGCAAGTATGGACGTATTACAACGTAGTGTTGGAAGTAAATTTCAAGCGTACTACGATATCGCTGTAAAAGAAGCAGGTGTTATTCCCGAATGGCGCCAGGATACAGCTTTACCTTACGGAAAAATCAGATGGCATCGCTATGAAGGGCAAAAAACGCCCGTAATTATACTTAATACCAATCTATCGCAAGACGTTTTTGAATCAATAGCTGCACACGAACTGAGTCACATGCTTCAATATGCTCAGGGTTATCCTCAAGTCCTATCACGAAGAGGATCAGGCCTTGGCAAAGTCGCAGAGATGATTAGCGATTTAGTGACAGATCCAGATGCAGATAACCGACTAAAGAGCCGCGGATTGTGGTGTTCAGAAAGAATTGATAAAGGTTTTGACGAGATACAAAGAGCACTACCAAGTGTCAAACCAGAACACGACAAACCTGGTAAGGCTTTTTTCACAATAAACGCGCTTCAATATACATATGCAAAAATACAGCTATCCGAAACACAATGGTTAATAGCACGAAATATATTCCTAAAGGTTCCACCTAATACATCCAATTGGTCTCGGATGTCAATAACGTACACCAAACCTCTTTATGCTGTTACTAATCCACTGTAGTATTTCCTGGCATATGCCGCTGGCGATAGATAACCCAGCCCGGCCTGCGACCTCTGCCGGTTATAGAAAATCTCAATATACTCTGTAATCTCTGCTATCGCTTCCCGCCGTGTCTGGTAATGACGGTGATGGACCAGTTCCTGTTTAAGGATGCCCCAGAAGCTCTCCATCGGAGCATTATCATAACAGTTCCCACTCCCACTCATAGATGCTTCCAGCCCATAGTTCTCCATCAAACTCCGGTACTCATGACTGCAGTACTGGCTGCCACGGTCGGAGTGGTGCAACAGTCCCTTCTCGGGTCTCCTGATGGACAAAGCTCGCAAGAGAGACTGACCGATAAGATTCCGGCTCATCCGCTCTCCCATGGCATAGCCTACAATCTCCCCGTTAAACAGGTCCTTGTGCCCGGCCAGGTACAACCACCCTTCATCTGTAGGCACATAGGTGATGTCGCTCACCCACACCTTATCCGGCTCGTAGACTTTAAATTGCTGTTTCAGTAGATTCTCCGTCACCGGCAGCTTGTGCCCGGAGTCTGTGGTGGCCTTGAATTTCTTCTTCTGTTTGCATCTCAGCCCCAGCTTTTTCCGGATACGCCGGATGCGGCATAGGCCTACCTGGATACCGTTCTCGGCCAGGTCACCCTGTAACCGCTCCGGTCCATAAGTCTGGCGGGTACGGTGGTGCGCAGCCTTAATCTCTACCTCCAACCGTATTTCTTCCTGAGCTCGTTGCGATAATGGACGGTCTACCCAGTCGTAGTAGCCGCTGGAGGATACCCCAAGCATACGGCTCAGAAGTGGAAGAGGATAAGTGAGCCGCATTCTTCTCATAGCCGCATACCGGGCAGCGACTCCCTGGCAAAGTATGCGGCAGCTTTTTTTAGGATTTCATTCTCCATCTTCAGAGTGGCATTCTCTTTCTTCACCCTGGCCAGTTCCATCTCGACTTCGGTAAGAGGCCTGTACGTCTTACCGATCTCTCCCAGTTTGCCCTCTTGATAGGCTTTGACCCAGCTCCCGATAGTCGTTGGCGCCAGTGATAACCGCCGGCCTGCCTTCCCCCATGACAATTTTTCCTCGATGACCAGTTTCACCGCTTCCTGACGAAACTCCTTGGTATATCTTCCCCGCGGGATACCTTTCATACCATGACACCTCCATCGTTCTATTTTACTCCGACTTTGGTGTACGTTTTATCCATCTTATACCAAGTATATTCGGCAGTTGACTTGCTGATTTCCCCAGATGCCTGGTTAATGATGTCTGGGTTTTACGGTCCGTGTAGTCTGGCAACTCACCTGGTTTTGGAGATAGGTACATGGTCACTAATCGATAATCGTAAGGATGTTCAGACATGATGCACCTCCTTTGAGAATTGTACCACTTATATGGTTATTGGAGTTTGATAATACGAATAGGCTAGCTAAAGTACATAGCTGCTAGATGTTAGTTGCGCTAGAATATGTGAGGCGCGTATTTACAGTGTATAGTGTATATAAATTATATATAAACTGCAGATTTGGATTTAGCGTAGTCCAAATATCAGTGACTCGAACTGGATTGTCACAATAGATACATTTCTTCGGGTTCAACAGTGAACTGTTTACCGCATATCGGGCAATTGAAAAGCACTTGAATTATTAAAGTTGAATCGCCGCTTTCTTTCTCAAAGCTGGCAACTGAGCAATCATTGCCATCGGTGGGACAGACTGCACACAAGGTATGTTTAAAACCACTTTCTGGATCATGGAAGGTTATCTCACCACTCTTGAGCATTTGCTTGATTTTCTTGATATCGTGTACCTTTTTCATTTGGTCTCCTTATCGACTATTGATAAATTGAATGATATGTTAATACTGAGCTGTTTTCAATAGAGAATTTAAAATGGCTACATTTATTTTTGCGTGTAGCAATTCTGGGTTATTAATCCAGAGGTCATAAATTCGAATCCTCCCCCACTACCAACTATATGGCACAGGTCTTAGGGGTCTGTGTTTATGTTTATAGTCGAGTCGTGTGTTTTTAATTTACGTTAATAACACAGGGTATGCGGAGTATAGTTGAGATTATTGGAAAACGGCTGACGTTATCTATTTAGGCTTAGCAAGCCTCACGCTAACTGCCTGCGGACGACCCTTTTTGTCCTGGCCCATCTCAAATTCCACTTCCTGTTCCACTCTAAGGCTAGAAAATTCCACTCCCTCCATATCGTTGTGATGAAAGAAGAGGTCTTTTCCCTCCTCTATATTGATAAACCCAAAACCATTTTCCATGAGCTTTTTTATTGTTCCCCTAGGCATATGGTGTTCCTTTCATTTCTCAAGGTCTGCTAGCTGGATCAATATTCAATTGCTATTTATAGTGCAAATCTACTCCCCAACTGGGGTGCTGTCAATAGGGTTTTTCAGAATCAGACTATTTTACAGCCTTATTTAATATCCAAACACCAATGTTTAAGTACGAGGCAATACTGACCCATACGTGTATACACTAAAATTGCTGACCTACGTAACATACAGAAACACTCGGAAAATCAAGATTCTCTTCAGTTTTATGATTAGGTTCACAATGATAGCCTCCTAAGAATGAGGTTGATTGTTCTCGTGAAACAGGTAATATCTTGTGTTGACTTTAAAACCTCAAAATACTATTCTTTTATAGTAGTTACCTTCAAGAAATAGGTTAATAATTAGACAGGTAGTATTTACGAAGGTGCATTAGTGGTCCGTTTATCTGGCTTGAGACTGATTTTTCTGTTATCGATAGTGATACTGGCGGCTGTATTTAACGCCATCATCTACCTTATTCCATCAGAATTAAACTATGCAGAGTCTAAGAATATCCAGATTATCGACGGTCCGGAGCAGTGGATACTTCAGTACGACATTGTTAATGATCAACAAAACGATATCAGCTACACCATTGAAGTAACCATTGACGGCACTGTCTTTACGGATAGTGCCGTGGTCGAACCGGGTAAGACTTATACCTACATCCGCCACATAGACCCCGGACAAGTATCGACGGGCGAAGTCAGCCTTACCCTCTACCAGGGGGAGATGGTAACACCTGTAGAACAGGTGACCTACTATATTGATCTAAACTAGGAAGGTATTTTTTGAGTATTATCAGAAGCAGCAAGGACAAGGGCTTGATTTTAAAGATTGCCATCGCCTGGCTGTCTATCCTGCTGCTGGTGGGTTTCCTGATCGCTACCCATGCAACCACTGATGAAATAACCCTCTCTGTCATTCCCGAAGTGCCCAAGACCGGTGAACCAGTAGTAGCTACCTTCGTTATTGGCAATCCAACCAATGAATCGGTGACTACCAGCTACCAGTTTTATATAAACGGCCAGTTGGTAGAGCGCGGGAGTACCTCTATTGCTCCCGGGGATAGCTCCAAGTATCAGTACGCCTACCGAAACCTCCTGGAATGGGGCCAGCAGATTAACTTCCTCCTGAGGACCAGCTCAGATAGCGGCAGTTATGAAAAG
Organism: Dehalococcoidaceae bacterium; assembly: GCA_034411935.1. GTDB lineage: Bacteria > Chloroflexota > Dehalococcoidia > Dehalococcoidales > JAUXAE01 > DAOUMG01. The sequence continues at coordinate 3,844 of DAOUMG010000095.1, read as the reverse complement.
GCGGTCTCCTTACCAGCCTACCCGTCACAGATAATGAGCAGTTTCGTCTCCTTTGCCGCTTTTTCCACCTCGGTAATGAACTCGATGATTTCCACTGAGTACTTCACCGACAACTTCGGCACCGGTAGCGGCTTAAACACCGGTATAATAATAACTCTGGTGCTGATCGGCCTGCTGATTTTCCTGGAACTTACCCAGGCGATCAATACAAGCAGGGGTTCTTTAATAATCAGCAGCTATCGAGCTCGTTTTTCTATTCTGTCGACCTTCCTTTTCATCATCTTTATAGGCATGGTGTTTACTAGGGTGGTTATGATACTTGCCGCTTGAAATACATAATATTAGGAGCCAAATATAGTTTTAAGGGATAACAAACAAGTGCTATGAACAGGGTATTTCTATCACTTACAGGTATTGGACTTATCTTCATTATGTTGTTCCTTATCTCCTGTTCTTGTAAAGATACCGCAAATGAGAAAGTTAGTAGTTTACTTCTTATCCAGATAGATCTTAGAACGCAACAAATAGCTGACCCTACTTCAGAAAGACTTGAAATAATGAAGGAAATGGGTATGAGAGTGGATAATCTTGAAATTCATAGGATATTCATTTATCTGAATAAAGAACCAAGCCAAACACAGGTAATGGAGCTAGAGGCTATTGGAATTACGGTATATTTAGACTCGTGGATACCTCCGGTAGGTGATTATCCTACTGGCTTTTTATTGGCTGATATGCCTATCAATAAACTCGATGACTTGGCATCGAAGAGTTATGTAATCAGATTGGATACCGCCGAGCGAGTGCTTGAGCCCAATAACGGCAATCAACCGCAGTCTGGATAGTAATATGGTAAAAAAGTATATTGTTAATATTTTCACACTCACTCTCTTAATTTCACTTGTCTTTAGTGGTGTATTTCAAGTATCCGGCACCTTAGCCGAAAAGTCCGAGTCAGCTAATAAGATTAACGGTCTTCTAAGTGTACAGATTGAGGCTAAATTTCGTGCTATTCGGGCAGGTGGGGTGCAGGCTGCGCTGGAAGCCTCATCTAGTCAGGGCCTAGTTGATATTCTGCAATCAGCAGGCATCGTGGTCGAGGAACTAAATAAACAAAGGGTATTCATCTATCTAACTCAGGAACCTAGCCAGACTCAGGTAGCAGAGTTTGAAGATATGGGAATTACGATGTATAGGGATTCGTGGATACCACCGGTGGGTGATCATCCTGCGGGTTTTGTATTAGCTGACATACCCATCGATCAGTTAGAAAATCTGGCATTAAAGGACTATGTAGTCAGATTGGATACAGCTGAACGAGTACTTGAAATCCAGAACGATCTGGCCACACAAAAAACTAACTCCGATGATGTTTGGTCCTTGGATTACGATGGTACTGGAGTTACTATAGCCGTGCTCGACTCAGGACTGGACGTGACCTACCCTGGTAATACATCCGACCACCCCGATATTCCCAACCCTATTCAGAGTAAAGACTATGACGACTATCCGACATTGGATGATGATATCCGAAACCATATTACTGGTCATGGTACTCATGTTACCGGCAGTGCTCTGGGTCGGGGTACTCAATCCAGCGGGGTATATAGCGGCTCAGCCCCTGGCGCCAATCTTATCTTCCTTAAAATTGGAAATGATACCAACGGCAGTGCAACAACCAGTGCTATAGTAGGTGCCATACAGGATGCCGTCGATATCTACCATGCCGATATTATCACTATGAGCTATGGTGGTTGGGATAGCTTTCACGATGGAACCAGCCAGGAAGCTCAAGCTGTAGATTACGCAGTAAGTCAAGGGGCTGTGGTCTTTATATCGGCAGGAAATAGTGCCAATGATGATGAACACTACTCTGGTACATTGGCTGCTTCTAGTACTACCGATTATATCCAGGTAGGTGTTAGTGGAGGTGTGGGATCTCATACTGATCTTGCCTTCAATTTGGTTTGGTATGACGGTACCAGCACCAGCAACGACCTAGAACTTATATACTATGACTCCAGCCATAATCTTTTGGCATCCACAGACTTTTCTCAGTCAGAAAGCTCAAGAGGTACTGAATGTGAGTATTCCTACGCCAATGCTTTTGTACCAAATGGCACTTATTATCTAAAGGTCATAAACAACTCAGGAAACTCGCAGTTCTTTCACATTTATTATGATCCAAGTATTGTTATTTCAACCAGTGGCACTGCGAAATTTGCCAGTCCGGATCCCTATTATACTATTAGCTCGCCATCCGATGCTGACAGCGCTATCTCCATTGGTTCCTATACAACTAGGGTAGCCTGGTGGGATTATAAGAATGGAGGAGCTTGGTCATATACCTCTGGAGAGACACTTGATCAAATAGCTACCTATAGCAGCCTGGGGCCAAGAGTAGACTCCGGCGCCCCGCCAAAACCAAACGTTGTCGCCCCTGGTAACGCAATTATTTCAGTTCGAGATGATGATGTATTACCATTACCAACGTCAGGAACAGCTTCCACTTATGCTCCTTTTATTGACAACGACGGTCCAAACAGGAGTAACGCGGCGGGGGGAACCAATGACGGCAACGGCCCGGCGGATTACTATGTTATGACAGGGACATCTATGGCTGCGCCCCACGCTGCCGGTATTGCCGCCCTGATTTTGGAAAAGAATCCCACCTGGACGCCCGCGCAGGTAAGACACGCTCTTGAGTACACTGCTGTCGATAAGGGAGCTGCTGGAAGTGACGATATTTATGGCTGGGGGTTAATCGATGCCCTGGCTGCTGTTAATTCATCGCTGCCTATTACCTCTGCATATAGCGACGCCGGGCATACCACCGCATATCTAGCAGAAAACACCGTCTATATGTATGCCACCGATCTATTACCAAATCATAACTACCGGATGGCCTATTATGACGGCAGTGGTGCCAAGAGGATCACCGAAGACGCAACCTCTGATACATTAGGTAATCTGTCAACCCAGCATACCTTCGTAGATGGGGTGGATATTGCCGGTACCTGGAATGTGGTTGTCTGTGACCAGGACCACACTCCGCCAACGCCATTTGATTCCACCTGGACATACCTTATCTCTCACGATAGCTTTACCGTTCTAGAGTCGGCCATCCCCGAGTTTCCCACTGCTCTAGTGACCTTGGTGGTGTTGGCCGCATCTACCGGGATATACCTCTGGATGAGGAAAAAAGCACTTCCGGCAGCCGCCTGAAAATGCCACCGGCAGTACAAGCTATGGTAAAATCAGCCCCGATCTTACTTTTATTATGAAGGCGAACAACTTATTAAGATCAAATAAATCTTATGCTGCCTTGCTGATCGGCGCTATCTGTATCGGCATTATCCTGTGTGAGTGGCTGTTTGCCTACCAGGATGTCGCCTGGGGTATTGTGGCTTCACTATTGCTGGCACTGATCATCTACTTAATCCTCCCTCTGGTAAGATTGGGCAGTGCTTTCATAGACAGCGCCGAATCCCTAGTGCTGCTGCCGATTTATATTCTGCTGACCTCCTCACTGCCTTGGTTTTTCTTAAGCCAGCAGTGGCTACTGCCGTCTGTATACTCGGCAGTACTAGCCATCTGCGCCTGGCATATACACCGTAAGAACTTAAGCCTTAAAGAAATCGGTTTTAAACGCAACCGGCTACCCTTATACATCCTGATAGGAACCCTGGTGGGAGTTGTGCTGGGAGTGGTAGAGTATTTCATTATTACCCCGGTTGCCGCCACCCCTTCTTTTGAGATCACCAATCTACTTCGTGATCTGGTCTACATGGTTGCCTTCGTAGGGCTGGCAGAAGAGGTATTGTTTCGTGGGTTGATTCAGCGG
>DAOUMG010000094.1:0-11491 GCA_034411935.1 Dehalococcoidaceae bacterium | reverse complement strand
AGTATGGCTGTGGTCGCGGCTGAGGCAATGACGGTGGCCATGCCGGCCCCGATGATGCCGAGCTCTGGAAACGGGCCGACACCGTAGATCATGCAGTAATCCAAGGGGATGTTGAACACAGCACCGATCAAGTTGACGATCATGATGGTCCAAGTCAGCCCTCGTCCAGTGTAGAAGCAGGCTATGGCAGAGTTTAGCACCACGAGGCCTGCGCCCAACGTGAGCACATTGAAGTAGGCGACTTCGAGAGACCGGATAGGGGGTGAATGGCCGATCCACTCGAAGATCCTGTCGGAAAGGAGCACCATCAGGGCAAGGAGGACTGCAGCTCCAAGGGAGAAATAGATCCCCTGCCACAAGGAGGCGCCGAATTCATGGTACTCTTTCCACGTGTGGAAGTGAGAAAAGAACTACGAAAACCAAGGAGACCCTTGGTAGGTATCTGAAATACCAAACGCACATTATCGTAGCCATCATTACGCATATCAATCATCCGAGCTTGCCGCTTGCTCAGCATCTCGGTTAAAACCCCGATGTATTCATCTTTGGTATCTATGGTAAGCACCTCTACCGGCTCAACAATCTTTCCGTCAATCAACTTGATAATCGCTTCTGGTTTAGAGACTTCGAATTCGTAGCCCTCGCGGCGCATGGTCTCAATCAAGATAGCCAGGTGCAGTTCCCCCCTCCCTTTTACCAGGAAAGTATCTGGGCTATCCGTATCCTGCACCTTAAGGCTGAGATTGGTTTCCAGTTCCTTGTAAAGCCGCTCCCGTAACTGACGCGTGGTACAGAAGTATCCCTCTCTGCCGGCAACTGGCGAGGTATTGACGCCAAAGGTCATCTCTACCGTCGGTTCACTAATCTCTAGGCGTGGCATAGCTTCGGGTTGTGCCGGGCTGGCGATGGTGTCCCCGATACCCACCTTTTCAATGCCGGTCACCGCTACAATTTCACCCGCCTCAGCCTGGTCTACCTTCAATCGTTTAAGCCCGAGATAGGTAAATATTTCAGCGACCTCATGATAATCTATATTTCCGCCAGCGCTCAATCTGACAACAGCATCATGGGGAGTTACCTTGCCCCTCCAGATTCTACCGATGGCAATCCTGCCCTTATGGCTATCATAATCCAGATTGGAAACCAGCATCTGAAATAGCCCGCTTTTAATCAGGGGAGGTGGCACGTTAGCCAAGATACAATCGAAAAGCGGGCTGATATCTTTACCCGGCATGCCCGGTTCGGTGACCGCAATGCCATCCTTGGCGCTGGTATACAAAACAGGAAAATCAAGCTGGTCCATGCTGGTAGCCAGTTCCAGAAACAAGTCCTGGATAAGTCTTGTTACTTCCGCTATCCGTGAATCAGGCCTGTCTATCTTGTTAATGACGACGATGGTTTTCAATCCCCTTTGTAGCGCATGGCGCAGCACAAACCTGGTCTGGGGCATAGGCCCTTCAATAGAATCGACCAGAAGAAGGCAGCCATCTGCCATGCTGATGACACGCTCCACCTCACCACTGAAATCGGCATGCCCAGGGGTATCAATGATATTGATTTTTACACCCCTATACATTACTGCTGTATTTTTAGCCATGATGGTAATCCCTTTTTCTCGCTCAAGGGTATTACTGTCCATGATTAACTCGCCTACCACCTGGTTATCTCGAAAGACCTTGCTCTGCTTGAGCATGGTATCAACCAGGGTGGTCTTGCCATGGTCAACATGGGCAATAATGGCTATATTCCTTATATCATTGCGATAGTGCATATATGGTGCAATCCTACCTTTACTTATTCATATTTACATCGTATTTATTTCATTTTTATCTATTGCGCTTTAATAGCCGCCATTACCCTGCTTTTGCATTTGCGAATTCTAACCAGAAACAGCACCCATGAAATAGGCGTAAGCAAAGAGCCTGTTTAGCCTGGTTGGGAATGTCCGGGGTAATAAACGTAAGGGGATTGCAGGGTACCCGGTCTCTTGCTAACGAGGTACTGTTAGCCTCATTCGTAAAAAATCTCTTTTCGGAGGCGGTGAAGATAAAAATAACTCGAAATACAATATATTTGTTTCACTATCAATATTATACACTAGCGGATCGGTTTTAGAAAGCGGAGAGCAAAGATCGGATAGAGATTAATAAGGATATGGTAACGGTCTATTACCACCTGACATTGCTACATGGTGATAAAGGGGAAGGTGACTAAAGAAGTTCTGCCTATTGTAACCCTTGGTGGAGCCGAGGGGGCTCGAACCCCTGACCTTTTGACTGCCAGTCAAACGTTCTCCCAACTGAACTACGGCCCCATGGAACAAAGGTAATTTAACACAAATGGGGGCTGACTGGCAAGGTAAGGCTAGTTATCTACTTCCTTGAACTCTTCGGGCTTGGATTTGGTCAGTCTATCTTTAATAACGATACCGAGCAGTATCAACACACCCGCCCCGATAGCGCCCAGGGCAATCTTGACCACCAGCGGCACTTCACTATCGGCAAAGAAGGCGTAGACGCCCCAGCCCGTAAGCCCGATTACGCTTATTCCTATCAGAATCCAGGCTAGTTTCTGCATTATTTACTCCTGCTTCTTGAGATAACTTTGGTTCCTCTAGGAGTATCTTCAAGCATTACGCCCATCTTCAATAGTTTATCTCTTACCTCATCCGCTTTTTGCCAGTCTTTCTGTTTGCGGTAATCGTTTCTTTGTTTTATAAGCTCTTCAAGCTCCGGCGATACTTCCGCTTCTTTGCTTGCTTCAAGTCTCAAGCCTAGTATATCTCCGGCAAGCTTGTTAAGCAGTTCCTTCGCTTTCTTAAAACCTTTGCCTTCGCCGGCTGCCTGGTTTACTTCACGCCCTAAATCAAACAGCGCCCCTAGCGCCTGCGGGGTATTAAAATCATCGTCCATCGCCTCGGTAAAACGCCGGCGATAGCTATCTATATCAATAGTTTCTTCTGCTTTGATTATATCCCTTTTGGCGACTCTTGTTAGTCTTTCGGCGCCGCCTTCAGCAGCCCGTAGCGCCTCTTCGGAGAACTTCAAGGGGCTGCGGTAGTGCGAATTGAGCACGAACAACCGGATGGCATCGGCGCTATACTTATCCAGGGCCTCTTTAATGGTTATCAGGTTGCCCAGAGACTTGCTCATCTTCTCCTCGCCCAGCTGGAGCAACCCGTTATGTATCCAGTAGCGGACGAACGGCTTGCCCGTGAAGCACTGGGACTGAGCGATTTCGTTCTCATGGTGGGGGAAGATAAGGTCCTGCCCGCCGCCGTGGATATCAAGTGTATCCCCCAGGTATTTCATAGACATGGCGCTACACTCTATATGCCAGCCGGGTCTCCCCGAACCCCAGGGGCTTTCCCAAAAAGGTTCGCCGGGCTTGGACGCCTTCCAGAGGACGAAATCCATCGGGTCTTCCTTTTCCTCGCCGGGCTCTATGCGGGCACCGGCTTTCATCTGGTCTAAATCCCGGCGGGAAAGCCTGCCGTAATCCGCCATCCTGCGCACGCGAAAATAGACGCTGCCGCCAGATTCATATGCGTAACCTTTATCTAAAAGCCCTTCTACAACTTCTAGAATCTTATCTATCTCCTCGGTGGCTCTGGGTGTTATATCTGGCGGCAGGACGTTTAAGGCCTCCATATCCCGCTTAAAACTATCTATGTATTCCCCTGCCAGTTCACTGGTTGAAACCCCTTTACTTATAGCCCTGTTTATTATCTTATCGTCTATGTCAGTAATATTCTGGACATAGCTGACTTTATGGCCCTTATAAGCAAGGTAACGGCGGATTACGTCAAAGTTTATATAGCTCATAGCATGCCCGATATGGGCGTCCGAGTAAGGAGTAACGCCGCAGACATACATCTTCACCTCGCCTTCTAACTGCGGCTTAAAACCTTCCTTCCTTCTGGAAAGAGTGTTGTAAATTTTCATTCGTTCTCTCTTTCTAAAAGTGCCGTCGCCCAGGAAGCAATTCCTTCCTCACGCCCGACGAAGCCGAGCTCCTCAGAGGTGCTCGCCTTGACGTTTACCTTATCCGAGGGAATGCCCAGCGCTCCGGCGAGCTTTGAGCATATCTTTTTTCTATAATCGGCCAGCTTTGGCTGCTCGGCGACCACTACCACATCTACATTGCCGATACACCAGCCGTTTTCCTTTAGCATATCCCCAACCTTTTTAAGTAATTTTAGACTTGAGATATCTTTATACTGCTGGTCGCCGGGCGGAAAGTGCTGCCCTATATCTCCCATCCCCGCCGCCCCCAGGAGGGCATCCATAACGGCATGGGTAAGCACATCGGCATCGCTCCAGCCGATTAATCCCCTACCGAATGGTATCTCAACACCGCCCAGCACCAGTTTTTTCCCCGGCGCCAGCCGGTGGACATCGTAGCCTATTCCAGCTCTCATTTAATACCCTCTCTACGCCTGATAATCTCGGCAAGCTTTAAGTCATCCGGGGTGGTTATCTTTATATTATCATAGCTGCCCTTAAAGGCTTTAACCCTGATTCCCATTTTTTCCACCAGCGTAGCATCATCGGTAACATCTTCTTTTATTTTACCGTAAGCCTTCTTTATAACATCAAAGCGAAATACCTGCGGCGTCTGCGCCGCCCATAAGCTATCACGCGATGGCGTCTTTGTGATAAAGCCGCCATCGCCCACACTCTTGATGGTATCTTTAACAGGCACGGCAGCTACCGAAGCGCCGCTTTCCTGCGCCGCTTTGAGACCCTCTTCAATCATTTCCCCCGTAACAAACGGGCGGGCACCATCATGGATGATAGCCCACGAGCAATCCGAAAGCTGTTTGAGACCGCACAGGACCGAATCCTGCCGTCTTTTACCTCCAGGGCATACCTCGGTTACCTTGCGCCACTTCTTCTCAACCACCAGCCTCAAGCCATGACCGATAGCATCTTCTCTTAAAACCATGATAATCTGATCAATCAGCGGTGAATGCTCAAACACGGAAACGGAACGAGCCAGCACCGGCTCACCACTTAAAAACGAGAAGACTTTGTCCAAACCTTCCATACGCTCGCCTTTGCCGGCAGCAACTATTACAGCACCCACCTTCTCCTTGTTAAACATTTTTCCGCTTTTCCTTTAACAGCCCGGCTATTATCGCTTCCCTTATATTACCCGCCGGCACTAAAGTAAGCCCCGCCGGCGGTTTTACATTCAAGCCGTTTTCGGGCACCAGGCACTTTTTAAAACCCAGCCTTGCCGCTTCGTCCAGCCTTCTTTCCAGCTTGGGTACCGGCCTCAATTCGCCGCTTAAGCCCACTTCCCCTATAGCTGCCATATCCGGCGATACAGCTCTATCTTTAGCGCTGGAGGCGATTGCCAGTGCTATGGCTAAATCTGCCGCCGGCTCGCCCACCCTGATACCACCGGCGGCGCTGGCTATTATATCCTGGGTGCCCAGAGCTATACCGGCGCGGCGTGAAAGGACAGCCGAAATCATCAAAAGCCTGCCGAAATCCACCCCGTTGGCGGTGCGCCTGGGCTGGCCGAAGGCGGTGGTATTGGTGAGCGCCTGTATCTCCACCAGCAACGGGCGGCTACCCTCGACCACCGGCACCACTGCCGAGCCGATTGTGTCTTCACGATGGCGCGACAGGAAAAGCTGCGACGGGTTTTCTACTTCTACAAGCCCGTCTGCCTTCATTTCAAAAATACCTACCTCGCTGACCGAGCCGAAGCGGTTCTTGGCGCACCTTAGCAGGCGGTAAGAACTAAACTGTTCGCCCTCCAGATACAAAACGACATCGACGATATGTTCCAGGATACGAGGCCCGGCAATAGAGCCGTCCTTGGTAACATGCCCTGAAATAAGCACCGGCACACGGTTCGATTTAGCCCATTGCATCAACTTTAAAGTACACTCTCTCACCTGGGCGACGCTGCCCGCCGTGGACGGCACCTCTTCCAGGTATACCGTCTGGATAGAATCAACGACCACTGCTTTTGGCGAGATAGCGTCAAGCTGAGCCAGTATCGCCTCTATATTCATTTCGGACAGAAGATACAAGCCTTTCCCATCTATGCCCAGCCGCTTCGCCCTCAAAGATATCTGCCGGCTGCTCTCTTCACCCGAGATATAGACGACATTTCCACCGTCTGTAAGCCTAGCAGATGCCTGAAGCAGCAGGGTGGATTTACCTATTCCCGGCTCGCCGCCTATCAAAACCAGCGAGCCGATTACCAGCCCGCCACCCAGCACCCGGTCAAACTCACTAATGGTAACGGCTATCCTTTCCGATGCGTCCGTCTTAACCTGTGAGAGTTCCTGCGGTTTTTCTTTTAAAGAAACGGCACGCCTGGGTTTTTCAACAACTACAGCCTGCTCGGTGAAGGTATTCCACTGCTGACAATCGGGACACTTGCCCAGCCACCTGGGACTCCGGCGGCCACATTGCTGGCAGACGAAAACGACACGGGACTTATTCATAGAGATGACTTTACCCGATTTTGCCCATTTAAGCAAGAGTCAGTATAGTATAAAAAGCCCTTAGCTAAGCGCACCGAGGAAGATGCCAGCCACAGTAGCCGTACCGATAACGCCGGCCACGTTAGGTCCCATGGCGTGCATCAGCAGGAAATTGCGAGGGTTTTCCTTTTGCCCCATCACCTGTACCACCCGCGCCGACATAGGTACGGCGGAAACACCGGCAGCGCCTATCATCGGGTTTATCTTCTCCTTCAGGAAAAGGTTCATCAGCTTGGCTATCAGCACGCCGGCGGCGGTTGAAATGGCAAAAGCGACTATACCCATGCTAAATACTAGCAGGCTATCCGTATTAAGAAAGTTATCTGCCGTCATAAACGAGCCGACGCTGATACCCAATAAGATGGTAAGGATGTTCATAAAGGCTCCCGAAGCCGTTTCCGAGAGTCGGCTGGTAACGCCGGATTCCCTGAAGAGGTTACCCAGCATAAACATACCGATAAGCGGTGCGGTGCCCGGCACCAGCAGGATGATGATCACAGCGGTAATGATGGGGAAGAGAATCTTTTCCCGTCGCGATACGTCGCGCAACTGCGGTTCCATATAGATAGCGCGCTCTTTTTTACTGGTTACGAGCTTTATGATGGGCGGCTGGATAATAGGCACCATCGCCATATAAGTATAGGCAGCCACGGCGATAGCGCCAATTAAATCCGGCGAAAGCCGGTTGGCCAAGAATATAGATGTAGGGCCGTCCGCCCCGCCGATAATACCTATGGATGCGGCTTCCGACATGGTGAAACCTAAAGCTAGAGCTATGAAAAAAGTGAAGAAGACACCGAACTGCGCGCCGGCGCCCAAAATAAGCGTTTTAGGGTTGGCGATAATGGGGCCGAAATCGGTCATCGCCCCCAGACCGAGGAAGATAAAGATAGGGATTAGCTCTGTGGTCAATCCCCCTTTAAAGACCAACGCCAGGAATCCTTCGGGTTCTCCGCTGGCGGAGTAGTCCACCAGACCACCCAGCGGCAGATTAACCAGAATAATAGTGAAGCCGATGGGCACAAGTAGCAGTGGCTCCATTTTACGCGAGATGCCGAGGTAAAGGAGCGTCGCCCCCACTAAAAACATCACAACGGCGCCTATCGTAAGGTCGCCAAAACCGGTCTGAAAAACACCACCCATAAAAATCTCTTACTTTTAAGATAAACCGCTAGGACACCGACTGGTTCGTCTGGCTTTTACTACCGTTTTCCTCGTCAGTGGTACTACCAGACTTGTTTATGAAATAACCGATCAGCCAGATAATCAGAGCCAGGGCAACCAGCACTATAAAGACGGTCAAGAAACCAAGGCCGCCAATCTCCAGAGCCCGACCCCAATCAATCTCCATTTCCGCTGCTCCTCATTTATTATCCTTCAAAATACAAAAGGCGGTTTTAAAGCACACGCTACTCCACCGCCCTTACCACCGCTTAGTTAAATTGAAGCCTGAGCTACTCCCGATCTTCGCCCACCAGGGCGCCCACCACCGAGCGAATTACAAGCTTCTCACCCTTTAGGTCAACGGTTATGGTATCGCCGGACTTAAATTTGCCCCGCAAAAGGTCTTCGGAAAGCTTGTCTTCAACCTTGCTCTGAATCACCCGCCTTAACGGGCGGGCACCGTAAACCTCGTCATAGCCCTTCTTGCCCAGGTAATCCTTGGCGTTATCGGTTACCTCAAGCTTTATGCCTTTTTCTTTAAGTTGCTCAGTAACCGAAACCAGCATCAGGTCTACTATTTCCCTGATCTGCTCTTTATTAAGCGTATGGAAGACGACCACCGCATCAATACGGTTTAGAAACTCGGGGCGGAAGGCTTTCTTAACCTCGCCCAGGAGTTTCTCTTTCATCCGCTCATAAGCCTGCTCCTGCGTCTTGGCTTCATCGGTGCCTGTGTTGAAGCCGATACCGCCACCCTTGCGGATAAGGTCTGCGCCGATATTTGAAGTCATTATGATTATGCTGTTACGGAAATCAACCCGTCTGCCCTTGGCATCTGTTAAGTGGCCGTCGTCAAATATTTGAAGGAGTATGTTAAAGACATCCGGGTGCGCCTTTTCTATCTCGTCCAGCAAGATACAGCAGTAAGACTTGCGCCTTACCGCCTCGGTAAGCTGACCGCCTTCGTCATAACCGACATAGCCCGGCGGTGCTCCCACCAGACGGGAAACGGCGAATTTTTCCATGAACTCGCTCATATCCAGCCGTATCAGGGCATCCTCGCTGCCGAACATAAATTGCGCCAGCGCCCTGGCCAGCTCGGTTTTGCCGACACCGGTAGGCCCTAAAAAGACGAAGTTGCCGATGGGGTGGCGCGGGTCCTTAAGGCCGGCACGGGCACGCCTGACCGCCTTGGAGATGGTGTCTATGGCTTCCTGCTGTCCGATAATGCGCTCGTGGAGGGCTTCCTCCATCTTAAGCAAGCGCTCGGTCTCGTCGCCGGTCAGCTGTACCAGCGGAATCTTGGTCCACATGCTGACCACTTCGGCGATATCTTCCTCGGAAACCACCGGCTTTGTCTGTTCCTGCTCGTCCTGCCACTGTTTTTCCAGCTGCCTTATCTTTTCTTCTATCTGGAGCTCGCGCTCCCTGAGCTCGGCGGCGTAATCGTACTGCCTGGTGGCTAAAGCAGCGTCCTTATCACGGCGGACGCTATCTTCCATCTGACGCGCTTCCTTAAGGCTAAGCGGCACTGTGCGGTATTTAATCCTTACTCTTGAAGCCGCCTCGTCTATTAAATCTATCGCCTTATCCGGCAGGAAGCGGTCTGGTATATACCTGGAAGCCATGGTAGTCGCCGCACTTAAGGCCGCATCGCTAATTTCAAGGTGGTGGTGCTGTTCGTAGCGCACTTTTATGCCCTTCAGAATTGCCAGCGTATCGTCAACAGACGGCTCTTCCACAATGATAGGTTGGAAACGGCGCTCAAGGGCGGCGTCCCGTTCTACATATTTGCGGTAATCGTCCAGGGTGGTCGCACCGATACACTGGAGCTCTCCGCGAGCCAGTGAAGGTTTTAAAATATTGGCGGCGTCCACGGCACCTTCGGCGGCGCCGGCGCCTACCATGGTATGGAACTCGTCTATGAACAGGATACAGTTGCCCGAGGTCTTTATCTCTTCAATTACTTTCTTAAGCCGTTCTTCGAACTCGCCGCGGTACTTGGTACCGGCTACCACCGAGGCTATATCCAGCGTCACCAGGCGCTTGTTCTCCAGCGTCTCAGGCACATCACCTTCAACGATGCGGTGAGCCAGTCCTTCCACGATGGCTGTCTTACCCACTCCCGGTTCACCGATGAGGGCCGGGTTATTCTTGGTACGGCGGGAAAGAATCTGGATAACTCGCTCTATTTCCTTCAAACGGCCGATTACCGGGTCCAGCTTATCTGCACGGGCGGCTTCGGTTAAGTCTACGCCCAGCTGGTCAAGATTGGGAGTACGGCTGGTAGTAGTGCGCCCCGTCTTAGCCCTGGCGGTACCCTGGCTTAAGATACGGGCGACCTCGGCGCGTACCCGCTCGACGCTTATGTTGAAGCTATCCAGCACGCCGGCGGCAACACCATCGCCCTCCCGCAAAACACCCAAAAGCAGGTGCTCGGTGCCGATGTAGTTATGTCCCAGCGTCCTGGCTTCGTCGATAGCCAGTTCTATCACCTTCTTAGCCCTGGCGGTAAGACCTGTTTCACCGGAGCCCGGCTTTTCACCGCGCCCGATAATGAACTCCACCGCCGAGCGCACCTTTGACGGGCTGACTTCCAGATTTATAAGCCCCTTGGCAGCCACGCCGTCTTCCTCGCGAACCAGCCCCAGCAAAATATGCTCGGTGCCTATGTAGTTGTGGTTTAGATTTTGCGCTTCTTCCTGGGCATAGGTGAGTACCCGACGCGCCCTTTCTGAGAACTTATCAAATCTGCTAGCCATATCTAATCCTTAAACTACTCTTTCTAATCCTATCGCCATTATAGGCTAACCAAAGGCAAAAATCAAAGAGTTTTTAGAGTATTGAAGCTAACCTTAATAAATAGAAAAGCCCCCTGGCGGTGGCATATTTTCCACAAAGGGTTACCCCCTCAGTATCGTCTGCGCTAGGGCGTTTCACTTCCGTGTTCGGAATGGGAACGGGTGGTGCCACCCCGCTCTAACCACCAGAGGACTCTAGTTGCCATATTGTAGCATATCTTTAATAAAAGTAAAAGCCCTGTTTTGATAGTGGGGCAGGAAGGATTGTTTAATCTACCTCACCCCCTGTGGTTTTAAACCCTCCCCCTTAGTCTCCCTTTTATAAAGGGAGATACAGAGGGATTTCCAAAGAGGGGGGAAGAAAAAGAAAGAGGGGCGGTAGCCCCTCTTAGACTGCCTATATTTCCTCCGCCCTTTTAAAAGTGAATAGCATTAAAACATATACAATTAATAAGTTACAAGGTGGTAGAATAAGGATATGCGAAAATGTTGGTTTAACTACAATATTGCTATCAATGTACTATTATGGCTTGTGGGGTCAGCTCTGCAGATAGGTGGATGGGTTAATCAATATGTAGCTATTACACTCTTGTGCTTAGCATTATTATGGACTTTAGCCTCCATTTTATATTGGTTGAGAAAAAGAAGGGGGGTAAGAGATATGCAGGATAATAAAGAGGAACTGACAATCATAAAAGATACAAAGGTTAAACTTAATGCTAAAAACACAGAAAAGGTAACAGGTATGGAAGTAACCACTCCTACAGAATTAAATAACACCGATATAAATATAACTGCTGAAAATGTGAAGGAGGCTACAGGATTTAGGTCAATCCAGACTAATAAGCCCAATGCATTGTTTGCTGCGACTGTAATCTGTTCTTGTGGTAAACCTTTTACCTATACTAGTGCTGGTTATCAGCCTTCAGTTATTAAGTGTCCACATTGTGGCAGAGAACACAAAGTCCAATAGTTCTGCGTCAGTTTTACTTATAATAGAAACACCCTAAAAGACTAG
>DAOUMG010000093.1:0-3106 GCA_034411935.1 Dehalococcoidaceae bacterium | reverse complement strand
TAGGCGTGTTGAGGCAGGAAAATCCACCTCGACGATAAGCTGAGGAGAGGGGGAAATTGAGGGGCAACCTGAGGTGACTCGACTGAGTCCATGCTGTCAAGAAAATCCTCGTTGTGAGAAATTCCGGTATCCGTACCGTAATCCGCCACAGGTGGATGGGGGTAAGAATCCCAAGGTGTTCGAGAGAACTCACGTTAAGGAACTCGGCAAATTAACCCCGTAACTTAGGAAGAAGGGGGCCCGCGTAACAGCGGGGGCACGAAACCGTCTCAAGCGACTGTATAACATAAACACAGGTCTCTGCCAAAGCGAAAGCTGAGGTATAGGGGCTGATACCTGCCCAGTGCCGGAAGGTTAAGGGGAGGGGTTAGGCGCAAGCCAAAGCTCTGAACCGAAGCCCCGGTGAACGGCGGCCGTAACTATAACGGTCCTAAGGTAGCGAAATCCCTTGTCGGGTAAGTTCCGACCCGCACGAATGGTGTAACAACTTGGACGCTGTCTCAACGAGGGACTCGGTGAAATTGAAATACCCGTGAAGATGCGGGTTACCCGCGACAGGACAAAAAGACCCCGTGGAGCTTTACTATAGCTTGGCACTGAGTCTGGGTTCATCATGTGTAGCATAGGTGGGAGGCTTGGAAGCCGGGGCGCTAGCCTCGGCGGAGCCATCGTTGAAATACCACTCTTGGTGAGTTTAGTCTCTAACCCTAGAGCAAGCTAGGGGACAGTGTCTGGTGGGTAGTTTGACTGGGGCGGTCGCCTCCCAAAAGGTAACGGAGGCGCCCAAAGGTCCCCTCAGGGTGGATGGAAATCACCCATAGAGTGCATTGGCATAAGGGGGCTTGACTGTGAGACCTACAAGTCGAGCAGGCAGGAAACTGGGGCAAAGTGATCCCACGGTACCGAGTGGAAGGGCCGTGGATTAACGGATAAAAGCTACCACGGGGATAACAGGCTTATCTTGCCCGAGAGTTCACATCGACGGCAAGGTTTGGCACCTCGATGTCGGCTCGTCGCATCCTGGGGCTGGAGCAGGCCCCAAGGGTTGGGCTGTTCGCCCATTAAAGCGGCACGCGAGCTGGGTTCAGACCGTCGTGAGACAGGTCGGTCTCTATCCGTCGTGGGCGTCCGGAGATTTGAGGGGAGCTCTCTCTAGTACGAGAGGATCGAGAGGGACAGACCTCTGGTGTGTCAGTTGTTCCGCCAGGAGCATTGCTGAGTAGCTAGGTCTGGTTGGGATAAGCGCTGAAAGCATCTAAGTGCGAAGCCCACCCCAAGATAAAATCTCCCATCCTTTCCTTCGGGAAAGGAGTAAGACCGCAGATAGACTATCTGTTTGATAGGCGGTGAGTGCAAGAGCAGTAATGTTTTTAGCTAAACCGTACTAATGGTCGAGGGCTTGACCTGCTTCAGGATTGGTATTAGATAAAAGAAAAATCTACGGTGGTTTTTGGCTACCGTAGATTTTTTATTATGCTATGCGATAATCGGCTATTTTTTAGAGGAGCCTGATACCCCACTTCTTAAAAACTTTGCATCTGAGTGAAGCTTTTCGGCTACCTTCGTTTTTTGCGAGAACGAGGTTTGAGTACGCTTTTTATCCAAAGCAACCCTTGACTCATTGCGTGCTTGCCAGAACTTCTTGGTATCTTTCATATAATGACTTTTGTTCATCATCAAACCTGCGAATAATATCTAAAAGCAGTCCTTTATCTGCTTTGCCTAGAAGGCTTTCTATTCTAATTCTATCTTTAGGGCGAAATGCTGTCAATAGCAATATGATTAGATATTCTAATTTTACGACTTTTGCATGGATATCCTCAAACGCTATTGACTCTGCTTCTATTATTGCCTGGTTGAAGAGCGGGGAAATGTAATTTGGAAGGAATTGAACTGGCATATCGTCAATGAAAATATAGACATTTTCTATTTTGTTTCCTTGTGCCCGGAAATATTCGTATAGCCTGCGGTAATCTTCCTCGTCTGACAGTAGCACAAGGATATCCAGGCCATAGGTGGAAATCGGTAAATCATAATACATTACTGCGTACCCACCACCTATCGCATAATCCTGGATGGTGCCGGTGGTCTTAAGCTCATTCAGGCAAGCTAATATATTCTTGAGCCCCACATTAGCCCTCCTTGTGTTAGCGTATTATAACATGTTCGCTTGGGGAATTTGTGTGTGGTAAAATTTAGAGAGGTTGCTTTTTTGAGGGCTTGACCTGTTTCAGGATTGGTATTAGGCAAAATATAATCAGGAGGTTTTAGATAATAGACTCAAGGGATATTGTTGGGAGCATTATACGCCTACATTTCTTGTGGCTGATGATAAAGCAGCTAATCTAATCAATGGGAGATAGCCAGTCATTAAAAGAGGTGGCTGGCTATTTTATTTTCTTATGCACACGATAGAATTATCCGATGTAGAAGTCTGTTAGACCCTTTGAACCTTTGCCATAGGTGAGAGTTTTAGTATGACATTTGTGACACAAAGCAATGGCGTTGTGTACTGTGCCATGCTTTCCAGGGATAACGGCGTGCACTTCATATTCATCGCCGAGTTCTTCATGGCAATTAAAACACAGTCCGTGTTGCATTCTCTTTACAAGTTCTCTATCTCTTTGTGAAAATCCTCCCATTGATAAGCCTCCTTATAGATTGACTTACTTGAAAGGTTTTGGTGGGTTTTTGGTAACGCTTTGGTCGGCTTATTTGTAAAATTACGATGTACTTTTTAATAGCAATGCACCAGCAATAATCAGGAAGATAGGAGGCAAAACAGAGAAGAAATCAATTATGCCTCCCCCAACTCCGAGATTGTAAATCCAAAAACCGCCAGCAATAATAAGAGCTATTCTAGGCAACATTTTCATTTCCGTATTCTCTCCAAACTTCATTATTTGGGACTCTACTTTGTTATCCGGTTTTGTCGATAACTTAGGTTAGCTAAAGGGTGTTTAAGAGGTGGTGACCTGCCCCCCAAAAAGGTATCCAGGTATAATGTTAGTCTGAAAGGACAAAAAGGGGGGATAAATGGTCAGGAAGACATACACTCCGGAACAGATCGTCAACAAACTCAGGGAAGCTGAAATCCATCTCAGCC
>DAOUMG010000092.1:0-2530 GCA_034411935.1 Dehalococcoidaceae bacterium | reverse complement strand
TTAGCAAACTTTTTTTGGATTTCTTGCAATTGCGGCTGTACCCTAGCCATCTGATGCGTTGACCGAAACTGTTTATTCATCAATGGCTGCAACAATACTTTAACAATAATAGTAAAAATTAATATAGCCAATGGGATGGAGAGACCAGCGAAGCAGTCTGCGAAGTCCAGATAGAGCTCAACCGCATCGGTATAGTCCTGCTCGGCGGCCTCAATCCGGTAGCCGCAGTTACCGAAGCCGGTATTGAGTGTGAGAGCCGAGCAATGAGCACCGTTCTAGACTACCAAAACCTAATCAAATTTGAGGAGCTAATATGAAAGAGATAAAAATCATACCCTGCCTGGATATTAAAGAAGGTAGAGTGGTTAAGGGAGTGAAGTTCGTTAACCTGAGAGATGCCCGCGACCCGGTAGAAGCCGCTACCACCTACTGTAAGCAAGGTGCCGACGAGCTTGTTTTCCTTGATATCTTCGCTACCGTAGAAAACAGAAAGACCAGACTGGAGTGGGTGAAAGGAGTCCGGAAAGTTACCACCATTCCATTCGCTGTCGGCGGCGGCATCGCCAGCATCGCGGATATGAAGGCACTAATTGACCTCGGCGTGGACAAGGTTTCTATCAACACCGCTGCCGTGAGAAGGCCCCAATTGATAACTGAAGCTGCGGCTGAATTCGGCAGGGATAGGCTTGTCGTCGCTATCGACGGTAGAAAGAACCCGACGGAAAGCGGCCGCCCCCGTCTCGAAGTGGTGATCAAAAGCGGCGATGAGCCTACCGGTATTGATATCGTCGACTGGGCAAAGCGGGTAGAGGAACTCGGAGCGGCAGAAATTCTGCTCACCAGTAAGGATGCCGACGGTACCAAGGCAGGCTATGACCTGGAAATGACCAGAGCCGTCGCCGAGGCTGTTGCCATCCCGGTTACCGCCTCCGGTGGTGCCGGAACCTTGGAGCATCTCTACCAGGCAGTAGTAACCGGTAAAGCATCGGCAGTGCTGGCTGCCTCAATCTTTCACTTCGGCGAAATCTCCATCCCCCAGGCCAAAAAGTACCTGAAGGAAAGGGGGATAGCGATTAAGAAATAACCTTGCTGTTTCCGTAAGTACCACAATTTGAGACAGTTTGCTCAGAACAAACAGAAATAAATCCGGGAGAATTATCTGGGATAATTAATATTAAGGAGCGGTGAAAAGAAATGGCGAATATTAATCCTTTTGACATCGTAAGGCAACAGATAGACAATTGTGCCGGAATCTTAAATCTGGACCACGACGTAACCATGATGCTGAAGACTCCGATGAGGGAACTTCATGTGTCGCTGCCGGTACGGATGGATGACGGCTCGGTCAAGGTTTTCCAGGGTTTCAGGGTTCAATACAACGACGCTAGAGGCATCACCAAGGGCGGTATCAGATTCCATCCTGATGAAACCATCGATACCGTTCGAGCTCTAGCAGCCTGGATGACCTGGAAATGCTCCCTACTCGACTTGCCGCTGGGAGGAGCAAAAGGCGGTATCATCTGCAATCCCAAAGAAATGTCGATAGGTGAATTAGAGCGTTTAAGTCGGGCCTACGTACGTAGCGTATTCCAGTTTATCGGGCCGGAGAAAGACGTCCCTGCTCCTGATGTTTATACCACCCCGCAAATTATGGCCTGGATGATGGACGAGTATTCGGTTATAGCCGGGAAGCCACAATTTGGCGTTATTACCGGCAAGCCACTGACTATCGGCGGTTCTCCCGGGCGGGGGGACGCTACCGCTCGTGGTGGTATGTATACCATCCGTGAAGCCGCCCAGGCGCTGGGGATTGACCTGAGTAAAGCTACCATCGCCGTACATGGTTACGGAAATGCTGGATATCACGCAGCCCGACTATGCCACGAAATCTTTGGGGCCAAAACAATAGCGGTATGTGACAGCAAAGGCGGGGTATGCTGTAAAACTGGAATTGACCCGGAGGCAGCATTTGCCTGCAAATCGAAAACAAGCTCGGTCTGTAACCTGCCTAGTATGGAACGTATATCCAAGGAAGAACTACTGGCACTTGACGTGGATATACTTATCCCCGCCGCTATAGAAAATGTAATAACAGACAAGAATGCCCCCGATATCAAGGCCAAGATCGTTGCCGAACTGGCCAACGGTCCAACTACGCCGGAGGCCGATGATATTTTATTCCGTAAAGGCGTTCACGTCATACCTGATTTCCTGTGTAATGCGGGAGGGGTGACCGTTTCGTACTTCGAAATGGTACAGAACTTCTACATGTACTCCTGGGAAGAAGCCGAAGTCCGCGAGCGGCTGGACAAGAAAATGACCACGGCATATCATTCCGTACTGGAAACCAGCCGGGCACACCAGATAAATATGCGGCAGGCAGCATATGTCTTGGCTGTAGAGCGTGTCGTGGAAGCAATGAAGCTGCGCGGATGGGTCTAGTTTCCTGATAACGGCTGGGGGTGATGAACGTATCCGTAGCCTCTAAACTACAGACTAGTTGGCCTACGGCGCTGATAGCATAGATATT
>DAOUMG010000091.1:0-2073 GCA_034411935.1 Dehalococcoidaceae bacterium | reverse complement strand
TTCGTTAAAAACAGCCATCATCTGTTTAAGAGCCGAGGTCTCCGATTTTATAATATCATCGGGCAGCAAGACGGCAAAGGGTTCGTCACCCACCGCATCTTTTGCCATCAAAACGGCATGCCCAAGACCGAGCTTTTCTTCCTGCTCCACGTAGCTTATTACCGCCGATCCCTGTGGTTTCCTTATCTTTCTTAACAGCTCGCTTTCCCCTTTTTGCCCCAGAAAGCGCTCCAGCTCCTGGCTTGGACTAAAGTAATCCTTAACAGGCTGCTTATCCTTGGCGGTTACTATGATTATCTGCTCGATACCTGAATCTAGTATTTCATCAACCGAATACTGGATTATAGGTTTATCAAGTAGCGGCAGCATTTCTTTGGGTACGGACTTGGTAGCCGGCAGGAACCGCGTTCCCCAGCCGGCGGCTACGATAACCGCTTTTCTTACTTTTATCTTATTAACCATTAAAGCAACCTCATATTAAGAAGTAACAGAAATAATAATACCTGCGTTTCTTTATAGCAAGCCTCCTGTAGCCAGCGCCTACTTTACACGTCAGCATTCACCGCCGCTAAGACCTGTTATATAATAAGCGCATTATGCCTCTTGAGACAGATGTGGTTATCATAGGAGCCGGGGTAATCGGGCTGGCCATCGCAGCTCGCCTGTCCGATGAAAATTATGACATCATCGTTCTGGAACAGAACGATAAGTTCGGCCAGGGGATAAGCAGCCGCCAGAGCGAGGTTATACATGCCGGTATTTATTACCCCGCCACTTCCCTTAAGGCTATGCTATGCCTGCGTGGCAACCGCATACTTTACGAACTTTGCTCAAAGTACAGTATCGGTAATAAGAAACTGGGTAAGCTTATCGTGGCTGTCAACGAGCAAGAAACCGATAAACTTAAACAGCTGTTAAAGCAAGGTTTGGAGAACGGCGTTAGCGATTTAAAACTAATAACCCGAAGCGAACTTATGAGACTGGAGCCAAATATAAATGGTAGTGCCGCAATCCTCTCACCTTCAAGCGGCATCATAGATTCCTGGGCGCTTATGAAGTATTTCGAATCTACCGCCATAGAAAACGGCGTCCAGTTTGCTTATAGGACAAAGTTAAACGGAATTAAAAAGAAAAGCGGCAGTTACCATCTCACCGTAGATGATGGTAGCGGCAGCTTTTCTTTCAAGGCGAAAACGGTTATCAACTGCGCCGGTTTAAACTCGGACAAAATAGCCTCCCTGTCCGGTATCGATATCCATAAGGCAGGCTACAAAATATATTACAGCAAAGGGGAATACTTCGGCGTTACCATGGAAAAGAGCCGCCTGGTCAAGAAGCTTATCTTCCCGATGCCTCCCGATGACGGTTCGGGTCTGGGCATTCATGTAACCTTAGACCTTGAAGGTAGAATGAAGCTGGGCCCCAGTGCGCAGTATATTGAAAAGCCGGATTATAGCGCTTCAAACAGAAACCAGAAGTTATTCTATGACTCTATAAAGAAGCTGCTGCCTTTCATAGATTACGATGATATCTCACCGGAAATGGCAGGGGTGAGGCCCAAGTTACAGGAACCGGGAGGCGATTTCAGGGATTTCGTCATCCATGAAGAGAGTGATAAGGGCTTACCCGGTTTTATAAATCTTATCGGCATCGAGTCTCCGGGGCTTACCGCTTCTCCGGCTATCGCCGACTATGTTTACAATCTTATAAAATAATATATTGCGTGGTAATCCGCTACCCTATTATAAGAAAAGGCCGGGACTTGCCCGGCCTAATCGTTTTCTCTAAGTTCAGACTTTTTATCTAGTCTGTCTTACTTTGGTGTAGCAATCACTACAGTACACCGGTCTGCCGTTGCGTGGCTCGAAGGGTACTTCGGTTTCTTTGCCGCACTGAGCGCATACTGCGGAGTACATCTGCCGTTTGTAGCCGTAACCACCACCACCGCCGCCACCGCCGCCATACCGTTCCGATTTTCTCGCCTGACGGCATGCCGGGCAGCGCTTTGGCTCGTTGGTATAGCCTTTAGAGGCGAAGAACTCTTGTTCTTCGGCGGTAAAGGCAAAGTTAACT
>DAOUMG010000090.1:0-1923 GCA_034411935.1 Dehalococcoidaceae bacterium | reverse complement strand
GCTTCATGGTTGATTATGGCGATGTCTTCCTTGATGTCATCCGGTATCTCCTTTCCCAAAAGTAGCTGTGAGAAGCCGATAACGCCGGTTAAGGGATTATTCATCTCGTGGGCTACTCCGGCGGCCAGTTCGCCTATTGAAGCCAGCCTATCGGTTACCATTAGCTGTTCCTGCATATGCTTACGCTCGGTGATATCTTCGCCGACGGCGATTGCGCCGATAGGCGAACCAGATGAGTCCTTAAGCATACTGGCGCTAAGTTCCGAGATAAAGCTGCTACCGTCCTTTTTTAAAAGGGTAAATTCCGAAAGAATACCTGATCGTTTGTTAAAAAAGCTTGTCTTAAAAGCGTTAATAACCTTATCGCGGTCTTTTTCGGAAACAAGGTCGGTAACCTGTAAACCTAGCATATCATCTTTGTTATTATATCCGTGAATTCTAGCGGCGGCTTCATTGACCTGTACAATATTCCCTTTAAGGTCAGACACCACGATGGTTTCATTTACCGAATCAAACATAAGGCGCAGCTTTTCCTCGGATTCGCGTATGGCATTCTCGGCATTCTTACGCTCGGTGATATCGCGGATGAAGGTGATGTCATATTCCCTATCATCAAAAACTATGTGGTTAGCTGTAATTTCAACAGGGAAAAGAACGCCGTCTTTGGTACGATGGCGCGACTCAAGAACGATCATCTTCTTTTTCCTAAGGTTGTTCCAGAAAGCGGCTCTACCTTCATCGGAAAAATCAGGGTCGATATCGGAGACCTTCATTCCCAGGAGTTCCCTGCTTGAGTAACCCAAGTTCAAGCAGGCGGCGTCATTGACATATACGAATCTGCCATCGGGGTTCACCCAAAAGATGCTTATGGAGGCTTTATCCATTGAAAACTGCGTCAGCTGCAACGCCTCTTTGGAGCGCTTGTGCGCCAGGGCGTTGCCGATTATCTCGGAAGCAATGCGCAATATGTTGACGGATTCGTTGCTCCATTTATTTCTTCCCCTGGTGTCGTCGAAGCCAATGAAGCCGTTAAGACTCCCGGAGATATATACCGGCGAGGCCAGTATAGATTTTATACCCTGTTTTTCTAATATATGCTTTTCGGCACTGGCAGCAGCCGGCATTTTAGAGATATCAGCTATATTTACAGTGCCTTTACTTTGAAGTTGGTTTATCCACCAGGGGAAATTATAAAACGGCAGGTTTTTAAGGTTATTGACCTGGGGGATAACTCCTTCGGCACACCATTCATGGGTGTTATCCATTATTTCTTTACTGTGGTTAAAAAGAAATAAGTAGGCTCGGTCGGCATCTGTAAGCCTGCCTATATCCGCCAGCGTATCGTTAATAACCTGATTGATATTGGCGACACTGACAAAGGAAGATGATATTTTGGAGACAACTTGTTCGAATTCTAGTTTATTATTAATTATCTTTTCAGAATTATTTCGTTCGGTAATATCTTGGATAACAGAGAAACAATATTCCTTACCATTATATCTGAAGTAGTTAGCCGTAATCTCAACGGGAAAAGTATCTCCTTCTTTGGTTTTATAAAGGGATTCTATGTTGCCGAATCCATTGTTTTTAAGCATCTGCCAGCCCTTCGGCCATTCTTTCCAGGGGAAAGAGATGTCAAGTTCGGCTATTGATTTAGTGTTGAGTTCCTCTTGCGAATAACCCAGCTTATTGCTGGCGGCGTTATTGGCATAGACGATACTACCTTTGGCATCGAACCAGAGGATAATATTAGAGGCATGGTCGATGCTAAAATGAGTAAGTCTCAAGGCATCATCTATCTGTTTCTTTTCGGTAATGTCTTCTCCCGAGCTAAGAATACCGGTAACTTTACCCGAGGAGTCTTTAAGAAGAGCGTTTTTCCAGGATATTATTCTTCTCTGACCGTCTCTGGTTAATACCTGG
>DAOUMG010000089.1:0-2422 GCA_034411935.1 Dehalococcoidaceae bacterium | reverse complement strand
TACCGGTAAGATATCCAGTTCCCAGCCGACTATGATACCTGATTCTTCTACCTTTTTTCTGGCGTAGGGATAGACATAGTCCGGCGAGCCGGGGCCGACACCTATTATGTATGCTTTATTGTTCATTATGTTTACGGATACAAACTTTAAACAGGGGGGTGCATAGTGCACCCCCCTTGTAAATCCTTTCTAGTCCGTTAGGCTATTGCCAGGCACCTACTTCGCCGAATATTTCAGGGTGAATTATCTTAGCAATTAGTTCCAGACCTTCCACCAGTCTTACCGAAGGGCGGCTTACAAGGTCTGCCAGAATACCATAAACCCTACCGTTTATTCTAGCGCTGACATCGGCCAATAGCTCATCTTCCTTGGCAAACAAGTATATGGTATCGGCGCCAGCGCCATGCCCTGAGCTGGCTATTATTACCTGCGGGTCGGCTACTATAACAGCTTCTATTGATATAGTAGGATAACCGGTGCCAAGCACGTCTGCGATATTTTTACCACCGGCGAGAACGATAAGTTCGTGGATTATGGTATCCGGACCGACCGACATTAACGGATTATTCCATACCAGATAAAGCGTTCTTGGTTTTTGCTCTTCTGTCAGAGATGCCGTTTTATCTGTGATGGCTTTAATACGAACCCTCATGTCATCTATCAGACTCTTTGCGGCATCCTCTACATCGGCTATCTTGCCGATTAGAGTTAAAGCACCCATAACATCGTCTAAAGTCTTTGGTTCCAGAACTACTACCGTAAAACCTAACGCCTCTAGCGCTGGTACAACCTCTGCCACATGGATATTCCCGGCTAGTATCAGGTCAGGACCAATCTCGGTAACCTTTTCAACATCAACTGTGTTGAAACCGCCTATTTTCGGTTTATCTAAAGCTTCTGCCGGATAATTACAGAAATCGGTAACGCCGGCAATCCTATCGCCCAGACCCAGGGAATATAGCAATTCAGTGTTACCTGGGGAAAGCGATATTATCTTCTGCGGCGTGTTTGCTATAGTTACCGTTCTTCCCTCCTGGTCGATTATGGTTAGCGGTGCATTATTTCCGTTGTCAGAAGCCGGACAGGCGCTGAAAAGCCCGGCTATAAAAGAAAGAGATAAAAGAAGCGTCAGTGCTATAGTCACCATCCGCCATGACTTTAGCTTAAGATTTTTATAGTTTTTATTTATTAACATAGGTCTTTGAAATCTCCTCAATACTTTAAAATAAGATATAAAAAAACCCCGTCCTCCCGGACGAGGCTATGCTTATGTCTATTAAGACAAAAACACCCCCTTTCCCGCGGAGAGCTTGCTTATTTGAGGCTGAGGTCCTGGCTCCTGAAAATCAGTTACAGTAGGCGGAACTGCGTCGGACTCACACCGAACTTGCACTCATCTGGGTATATCCCGTCGCCTCATTTTAAATCTGCTCTATTCAATTGTTAATACTATTATTTTCTATTCTTACTGCAGTACAAAATAGAATCCGTTTAATCAGTTAATATACATGAAGAGTTGTATATTGTCAAGTGTACTTTTATATATAGACTAAAATACCCTGACGACTTCGTATATTAACTCTTCCCTGTTTCCCTTACAGCCGCAGACATTATTCAGATGCTTTTGCGCCAGTTTAACTGCTGCTGCCACTTCATCCTCGGTCGTTTTTCGCCAGGGATTATCGCCGGCCGGGAAATAAGGTAATAAATAATAAGGGATGGTTACATCCACACTAGCAACGAATCTGGCGACTTTCTCGATTTCCTCCGCATCAACATAACCCGGTATTACTATTGAAGCCGCCGTTAAATCTTTCCCTGCCTGGTAATATTTTACGAAATTATCCAGTACCCTTTTGGCCGGACGGCCTGTGTAATCTCTATGTAGCTCGTCGCTATATGCCTTAATGCCCACTTCGACCTGGTCTATATATTCTATTACCGGCATTTTATAGCCATTAGTATAGAGAATATTACGAGTACCTAATCTTTCTCGGAATTCCTTGGTCAGCTCTCCAAAATTAGGGTCTACCGTGGCTTCCTCGCCGGTAAGATATACCTTCTCAAGTTTCAGTTTCCCAAGAAGCTCCATAACTTCGTCGAAAGCCAAGAACCTATCGGGAGGCTCTACATTACTTTCAGAGCGTCGGTCGCCCACCAGCAGGTTTTCCTTTAGCAGCGAGTCGTAAACCTCTTTCTTACAGAGGCAGCCGCGGCAATCCATATTACAGCCCCAAAAGCGGAGAGAGGCGCTTCTGGTAGCCGGCGTGTAGGTTATATGGTAAACGTTCGTTTTCATATCTATACCTGTTTAAACCCGCTTTTATCCTTAAAGCCGCATCTTATGATATCAAGGTACCAGAAAGGTTCCTTAAAAACGATATCCGTATCCAGTATTTCTATCCTTTTTTTAAATATGGGG
>DAOUMG010000088.1:0-2561 GCA_034411935.1 Dehalococcoidaceae bacterium | reverse complement strand
GCAGGAGAAGCTTTTCGTCCCCTATTCGAGGAAAAAGGCATTCATTTCGAAGTTAATACGCATAATGAACTCTTTGTGAAGGGACTTCACAAACTATGGTTACGTGTATTTTCGAATTTATTAGACAACGCTGCGAAGAACACACCATATGATGGCTCCGTTACGATTACAGCTACAAAGGAAAAACAATATGTCACAGTCCGCGTTAGCGATACAGGCAGGGGTATCCCTAGAGAACATATCGATAATGTATTCGAGCGTTTCTATAAGGTACCAAGGTCTAATGCTTTTGATAGCGGTTTGGGGTTAGGGCTTTCAATATGTAAAACCATAGTTTCAAAAGAAGGAGGCAATATAGAACTAACCAGTTCTGTAGGAGAGGGTAGCACATTTTCTATCATGATACCTACGGTCAATGATAAACACAATAAAGGCTAATAATTGGCGGAATTTTTGTATTAGTTATTAATTAAGCTATATTTATGAAAGAACTAGTCAGATAATAATCTCTATTTAAGCGATGCTTACAATTTGCATAATATTATACTAAGGAATTAAGAACCTCCCTTTATTTAAGGGTAACAAATGTCAGAAAAGTTCAATGATAGTTGAGTTTGCTAGAGTGCTGTAGACCGTCACTTCAGAAAGGCGCCAACTTACGTACCGTACAGGAACTATTGGGGCATACCAGTCTTGACGTAACCGAGTGCTATCTGGCAGTCACAGACCAGAACAAGGCTTGGGCGGTGGGGTTGTTGGATGGGTCGAGTAAGGGTACTTCTACGTAGACACCAACGGCTAGCCTTCCTGACGACCTGCGGTGTAGTAAAAAGTCTACATCTTACTTACCTCAGAACTGCGGATAAATAGATAATAGTTGTATTGACTTTAGCCCGTTACAATACTATTCTATTTTAACTCCTAGGTCGTATTGTTAGCGGAGATCGATTATGAGAGGATCTAGAACTTGGATATTCCACTTACCGATTTAAAAGCTCAACTTGATAGCATTCGACCGGAGATAAATAAGGCCATGAGTCGCGTATTGGCAAGTGGCCGTTACATACTTGGTTCGGAAGTAGAATCTTTTGAGCATGAAATGGCAAGCTACCTTGGAACGAAATGTGCCATTGGCGTCGCCTCTGGAACTGATGCCCTCCGTCTGGCTCTACTAGCTTGTGGAATCGGAGTAGAGGACGAGGTTATTACCACACCCTTTACTTTTGCCGCAACAGCTGAAGCTATAAGTCAGTGTGGTGCCAAACCAGTTTTTGTGGATATCAATAAAGACACCTTGAACATAGACGTTGATAAAATTGAAGATAAGATTACTCCAAAAACAAAGGCGATGCTTCCTGTTCACCTCTATGGGCTTCCAGCCGATATGGCTAGAATTAATGGAATAGCTAATAAGCATGGGCTTAAAGTAATTGAGGATTGCGCCCAATCCCTGGGCAGCAATACAAATGGTATGAAAACTGGCGCAACCGGGGATGCTGGCTGTTTGAGTTTTTTCCCGGCCAAGAACCTAGGGGCTTTTGGCGACGGTGGGATGGTGGTAACAAGTAATGAAGAAATCGCCCGTATTGTTAAAACATTACGCCAACACGGATCAAGTTCCACGTATCAATACGATCTTATTGGTTTTAATAGTCGCCTTGATAGCATTCAGGCAGCTATTCTAAACGTAAAATTAAAACATCTTGATAATTGGATAACAAAGCGAAGGAAGAACGCCCTTTTTTACAATGAATGCCTCACCGGAATTGGTTGCTTTGAATTGCCAGACAATCTGAGTCTCGATAATCATGCAAT
Source organism: Dehalococcoidaceae bacterium (assembly GCA_034411935.1). Lineage (GTDB taxonomy): Bacteria > Chloroflexota > Dehalococcoidia > Dehalococcoidales > JAUXAE01 > DAOUMG01. Next base: position 746 of record DAOUMG010000088.1, on the reverse strand, counting down.
GAACTACTATACAATTCGTTTAATAGATCACGCTATGCGTAATCCTTTAAGGAAGCATTTAATGGATCATGAGATAGCAACTAATGTTTATTATCCGCTTTGTTTACACCTACAGAAGGCTTACAGATATCTGGGTTATAAAAAAGGTGATTTTCCGATAAGTGAACAGGCACAAGATAATGTTTTATCATTACCTATGTACCCTGAACTACATAGAGTACAAATTGAGGAAATTGTAAAGCAGATTAAAAATTATTTAAATAGGCCATAAAACCACACAGTAGATGTCTATTACAAAACTTTATGATTAGAGGATATAGTGAAAGACAAGAATATAGCAGTTGTGGGTTGCGGTTACTGGGGTAAAAACTTAGTGCGCACTTTTGCTAAGCTGGGTGTATTGCATACAATTTGCGATAGCGATCCAATCAGGTTGCAGGAGATTGGCTTACTCTATCCTGAAGTCAATAAAGACAAAGATTACGCAAATATTCTTAAAAACAACGATGTCCGCGGTATTGTACTGGCAACCCCAGCTGTATCTCATTACTCGATGGCGAAAGAAGCCCTTCTTGCAGATAAGGACGTGTTTGTCGAAAAACCCCTGGCGCTGAACGTTACCGAAGGAAGAGAACTGGTAGAACTAGCCCAGGGTAAGAACGGCATATTGATGGTGGGTCATATACTCGAATATCACTCGGCTGTTATTAAGCTTAAGGAGTTGATTGATAATGGAGAGCTTGGCG
>DAOUMG010000087.1:0-18727 GCA_034411935.1 Dehalococcoidaceae bacterium | reverse complement strand
GTGCCAACATCAATTGCAGAAATAATCCTTTTTTTCATCTCGTCCCTCCCTTTAATATATTTTCAAACCAAATTACTGGTATCGTTCCATCGTTCACATGCCGGACCTCCTTTACTTCGGAGTTTAAGTTTATACTCCCCCCTGTTTTTATATACCTATAGCTATAAAACTTTATTTAGCGAGCTGCCCCGGAAATAAGAAAAAGGTTTTCAATCCTACCCGAAGGCTCATAGCAATCTACGATACGCTCGGCAGCTCTTAGCTTAGCGCTACGGCTACGCGGATTTTCATCGACTCCTTGAAGCGAAGGGGTAACTACCTTTTTATTAATCAACCTGAGACTAGGGCTGTGCCCGCAGATACAGACCGGAGTCTCCGGAGGGCAGATACAGTTGCGTGATTCCAGAGACATAAATTGCTTGGTAATTCTATCTTCCAGAGAGTGGTAGCTGATAACCACCAGGCGACCGTCGAAACCCAGCAGGTTTACCGCCTGCCTGAGCGCCGCTTTAATTTTATTCAACTCATCATTAACGGCAATGCGCAGCGCTTGAAATGTCCTGGTGGCCGGGTGGATCCTGCCCCTGCGACCACCTACAGCTTTTTCAACTAAATCGGCCAATTCAAAGGTGGTCTTAATAGGCCGCTTTTTAACAATTAAACTGGCAATATGGTTGCTATAGCTTTCCTCGCCATACTCCCTGAGGATGCGTGCCAGCTTCTCTTCGGAATAAGTATTTACTATAGTATCGGCAGTTAAATCCTGGTCCGGATTAAAGCGCATATCAAGTGGCGCCTCAAGCTGGAAGCTGAAGCCCCTGTTACCAGAAAGCTGAAGCGAAGAAAGCCCCAGGTCTAAAAGGATACCGCTGACAGGGAAAAAGCCATGCTCCAGGCAGATATCCTCAAGCCTGGCGAAGTTACCTTTTACCACCAGCGCCGAACTGCCGTAACAGGCCAGCCTTCTGCGGGCTGCCGACACCGCTTCCGGGTCATCATCAATAGCCAGCAGCTGTCCGCCCGGAGAGCTATTTTCCAGTATGGCGGCGGCATGGCCACCACCGCCAACGGTACAATCAACATATCTGCCGCCCGGCTCTACGGCCAGAGCTTGAACCGCCTCCTGGAGCAACACCGGAATATGGTTTAAAATCTTATCCAATGATACCCTCTACTACCTGTCCAATCCCTCTATAATCTGCCAGGCTTGTTCCTGGCTTTCTGATTTTTCCTTTAGCCATTGTTCCTTGCCCCATATTTCCAGAGACGCGTTAACTCCGGCGACGATAACTTCATCACCAACGCCGGCATATTCCCTTAATGGAGCCGGCAGGCTAACGCGACCCTGCCCGTCCAGACCAAGGTAGAAAGCGGTGGCAAAAATGGCCCGGCTCAGCTTCCGCAGCTTACTGGGGCTGACCCGGCTGGAAGCGATTTTTTCAGAGAGTTTTTGCCACTCTTCTATAGGATAAACCGAGATACATTTTTCAAGGCCCGGCGCCAGTACTATACCGCCCTTTAGCCGTTCCCTGAATCGCGGCGGTAGCGGCAACCGTCCTTTTTCATCTAGCTTGTATTCAAATTCACCGAAAAACATTTTTCACCAAAATTATTCCCTATTTCCCACTATTTACCACTTCTACCCATTTTATAACCGACCCCCCGTATTGTCAATACTTTTAAAAAAAGAAATTTGTACTACTTTTATGGTTCTTTCTCAAATAAAATTGACGCTCTTGAGCCTGGTTTCAGGCTATTTTCAGCTCCCCTTTTATGGTAGAATTGAATCCTGCACTCGATAATTTTATTTGCTTTGAAATGCTTTATCGGGAGAAGTAAGTGCGTATAGATATTCTGACATTATTCCCGGAGATGTTTGAGGGACCGTTCGGTTACGGCATATTCAAACGCGCCTTAGATATGGGCATCGTTAATGTCAATATCCATAACATCCGTGATTTCAGCCACGATAAGCACCATATCGTGGATGACTATCCTTACGGCGGCGGTGCCGGTATGCTGCTTAAGCCGGAACCTATCTTCGAAGCCGTAGAGAAGGTCAAGCAAGATATAGATAAAGAAAATATTAACAAGCTGCCGGTAATCCTGCTCTCTCCCCAGGGAAGGCTTTTCAACCAGCGGATAGCCAGAGAGCTAGCCGGGAACGACCACCTGCTTCTTATCTGCGGACATTACGAAGGTATCGACGAACGGGTTATCCAGCAACTGGCTACCGATGAAATAAGCATCGGCGATTATATTTTAGGCGGCGGCGAGCTGGCGGCGATGGTCGTCTGTAACGCCCTGGTAAGGCTTTTGCCCGGCGCTCTCGGTTCCGAACTCTCATCGCTTAATGACTCCCACACAGAAGGTTTATTGGAATACCCGCAGTACACCCGCCCGGCTGAGTTTCACGGCTTTAAGGTACCCGAAGTTCTTCTCTCGGGAAACCACAAGCAGATAGCCGAGTGGCGCCACCGGCAATCGCTGTTACGAACCGCCAGACGTCGCCCGGATTTACTCTCCGACCGTAAACTATCCCCGGGTGAAAAGCGGCTGCTTGAAGAGCTTAAGGAAGAAGATAGCCACTTGTAACCGGATAAACTTGATAAATTCTCTGGATTTTGCTTTACTTATACCGTTATTTTAAGGAGTTAAATAAGATATGAGCACAACCCCAACGACAGAAGAAGAAAAGAAGCCTCCGGTAGCAGAGCTTTCTCCCGGCGATACCGTCAAGGTAAGCACTAAAATCGTCGAGGGCGATAAGGAAAGAACCCAGGTATTTCAGGGCGTTATCATAAAAACGCGGCGAGGCATCGACGGCGGCAGTTTCACCGTCAGGCGCGTCTCATACGGAATCGGCGTAGAGCGCACTTTCCTGTTCGCCTCACCCATGGTTAAGAAAGTAGAAGTAGTACGCCATGGCCGGGCTCGCCGCGCCAAGCTCTACTACCTTCGCAAGCTTAGCGGACGGGCAGCTCGCCTCAAAGAAGAATAACCACCAGATCCTAAGCCCGCCACTGGAGTACAGCATTGCCGTATGCCGAAGTCAGTGTTAATTCACCAGTAGGACAGCGCCAGACATTCAGCTACAGCATACCGGCTGGTTTAGAAATAAATACAGGGCAGGCTGTATGGGTCCCCTTTGGCGATAAAATTCTTCAGGGTATCGTACTTGAGCTTGGTCAAACGCCCAAGGTCGCCCAGACCAGAGATATACTGGGAATTATTGAACCGGAGCCGGTAATAAGCCAGACCGCCGCAGGGCTAGCCCGCTGGCTCAGCGATTATTATCTGTGCCCTGTTTTCGATGCCGTTTCTCTGATGCTGCCACCGGGTTTTGAGCGCCGGACGTTATCCTTTTTCACCGCCCCGCAGGATATAAGCCCCGATAAAATAAAATCTCTTAATACCGAACAGCAGAGTATATACAATCTTGTCAGTGAGCAGGGACGGATACCCTTTAAAGTACTTGAGAAAGAGTTCGGTAATAAACGGGCACAGGCGGTTACTTCACAACTGGTCAGGAAAGGGCTTTTAATAAGGGAATACCAGCTGGAGCCGATAAAAGTAAAGATAAAGAAAGAGCGCTTTATCAGCCTTACAACAGATGCGCGAAGTGCTTTATGTCAAGCCGAAATCTTAGCAAAGAAAGCCCCCAGACAAATGGCGCTGCTAAAATACCTGGCGCAGCAGGTAGAAGCGATACCACTACCAACTGCCCGAAGGGAAACCGCCTGCTCATCCCAGATGATTAGCTCCCTTGCTGAAAAGGGCTTCATAACCGTTACCGAAGTAGAGGTAAAACGCCAGCCCTTTGGCTTTAACGGCATAGAGCCGTCATTCCCTTTGAAACTAACAGCCGACCAGCGAGAAGCTCTGGGGCAGATAAACGCTACCCTCACCGAAAAAGGCAAAGCCAGAACTTTTTTACTTTACGGCGTTACCGGCAGTGGCAAGACAGAGATTTATCTCCAGTCTGCCGCTCGGGCGATAGCGCTGGGTAAAAAGGTGATTATGCTGGTACCCGAGATAGCCCTCACCCCGCAGACGATAGAAAGGTTCTGGGCCCGTTTCCCAGGTAAAGTAGCCATTCTGCATAGCCGGCTTTCGCTGGGAGAGCAGTTCGACCAGTGGCGTCAGATTAAAGAGGGGCAATATGATATCGTAATAGGTCCCAGGAGCGCCGTATTCGCTCCTGTATCAGACTTAGGTCTTATAATCATCGACGAGGAACATGAGTGGGCTTATAAGCAGCAGGACAAATCGCCCCGCTACCACGCCCGTCGGGTAGCCCTGGAACTGGCTAGACTAACTAACGCCACCGTTATACTGGGAAGCGCCACCCCCGATGTGGATACCTTCTTTCATGCTAGAGTGGGAGATTACAGCCTGCTCGGTCTTCCGGAAAGGGTTACTCCAACAGAAGGCACAGCCCTGCCCCATGTCGAACTTATAGATATGAAGGAAGAACTCAAAGCCGGTAACAGGAGTATCTTCAGCCGCAGCCTGACCCAAGCGATGGTTAAAGTTCTAGCTAAGAAAGAGCAGATGATTCTGTTTTACAACCGGCGCGGAGCGGCCAGTTTTATCCAGTGCCGTGATTGTAGCCTCGTTCTACGCTGCCGGCGATGCGACGCCCCGCTAAACTATCACTCTCAAGATAACAACCTGGTCTGTCATCAGTGTAACTACCGGACGGTACTTTCGGGTATCTGCCCTAACTGCCAGGGACGGCGGTTCAAGTTCCTGGGAACGGGTACCCAGCGGCTGGAGCAGGAAGTAATCAGTTCTTACCCCAAATCCAGACTGCTGCGCTGGGACAGCGATACCACCCGCCAGAAGGACGCCCACTGGAAGATACTGGACGATATAAGAAATGGACGGGCTGATATAATCATAGGTACACAGATGGTGGCTAAGGGTCTGGACCTGCCACAGGTTACCCTGGTAGGCGTAATCAGCGCCGATACCATTCTTAACCTGCCCGATTTCCGCGCCGGGGAAAGGACCTTTCAGCTTCTTTCCCAGGTAGCCGGACGGGCCGGCAGAGGTACTTTGGGTGGCAGGGTAATTATTCAGAGCTTCTACCCGGACCACTATGCCGTTTCAGCAGCCGTCAAGCATGATTATATTACCTTTTATGAACAGGAGATAAGCTACCGCCGTAAATTGAACCAGCCCCCTTTCAGCCAGCTGGCCAGGCTAACCTTCAGCCATACCAATAACGGCTACTGCCGCAGTCAGGCTGAAGCTATGAAAAAAGAACTACTCCTGGAAATAGATTCCAAAGGTATCGCCGGTCTGGATATAATCGGGCCGGCACCTGCTTTTATTCAACGCTTAAGGGGGCGCTACCGCTGGCAGCTCATCCTGCGCGGCGATAGTATAAACGGTTTCTTATCTCAAATGGAATTGCCCAGAGGCTGGGTGATAGATATAGACCCGCTAGGTATTGATTAACCGGTAGCGGATTGATGTAGCTTGCGTACTACCTATACTTTAATCTTCTAGGTAAAACAGTTCGCCAAGACGCCGCCTTGGGAAGGCTCTAGCCGCCCCTACGATAAATCTCTGGTTTATTGGCCGGCTGCCTTCCTTCACGCGATATACCTGGCTAACCGATACTCCCATAGCGCTAGCTAGCTGGGATATATTTTGGAACCTGCTCCTGGAAAGATTAAAAACCCTGGTCTTTACTCTCATATCCGACAAGCCCTCCATATGCCAGTATAGACATATGTCCCTTATTATAATCATATTTCGTCTTTTGTCAATACCCTTATCTTTTTCCACGCCTATTTATGTACCATACGATTAACATATTGTCCATATATCGCTAATGAATGACAAAGTATTGACTTACGCCAAATGGCGAATTATAATGTGCTAAAAGCCTGCTCAAGAGGACAATGGTGCTTGGTAGGCGAAAAAGATGATAGTATCTACCTATTAAAAGTACTATTCTACCATTACCAAATCACTATAGACTTTAGACTTTTGGCAAGCTAGAGTAAGGATAAGAACATGAATACGTCAATTAGAAGCGGATTCGGTGAAGTACTGAGGAGGGAAAGGGTTCGTATCCCGCTAACCCTCCAGGAGCTCTCGGCCATGTCAGGCGTTTCCCCGTCTCACCTGGGGCGGATAGAGAGAGGCGAGCGTTTCCCGTCGGCAGGTGTCCTAAAGAACATCGCCAAACCCCTAGGGCTTGAGGAGGATGAAATCTTTACCCTGGCCGGCTACCTCTCGCCGCAAAGTAACTCTATATCCGAGATGCAACCGGACTACGGCACCAACAGGCTGGACCCTTACGTATCGCGGGTGCTAGCCCAGGAGCCGATTGAAGTACAGCGAGCCGTAATCGGGTTGCTATCCATAATAAAGAGTATTTCCAAATCAACGTCTCTCTAAACCCCGAATACTACATTAATTAATACGGTAGCATTCCTATCAGAACCGGCTATTTCCATAGCCTAAGCCTGCTTGCTAAAAAGGGTTCAAGGGAGTATAGTTTAGCCTATTACGCGATGATAGTAGTGGCTGAGAAGCTCTTTAAACCGCATATTAAACCCCAGATCTCATTAATCTTAGATGAGCTAGCATTCCTTTTGGCATCGCTGGGTATCCGTGGTTATCTTACCGGTGGTTTTTTACGCGATGTTATACTAATGAGAGAAACCGCCGATATTGACATCGCCCTGGAAGCAGATGCTCTTAAAATAGCTCCGAAAATAGCCGAAGGCTTTAGCGGTAAAGTAGTAACTCTGGATGATGAAAACGGGATCGCCAGAATAATACTGCCCGATAAATTACATCACATAGACCTGGTTTCCGCCTCAAGCGGTATAACCGACGACCTTAAAAGAAGAGACTTCACAGTAAACGCCATGGCCGTTGGTCTCTCAGAGCTGAACCAGGGGCTTAAAAAAGGCGCTGCCATCCCTTTTATCGACCCCTTCTGTGGAACCGACGACCTTAAAAAGAAACTGATACGAGTGGTAGATAACGGCGCCTTTGAGAAAGACCCCCTTCGCCTGTTAAGAGCGGTACGCCTTGGTGCCGAACTTAGCTTTGCCATCACGCCCGATACAGAGCTTCTAGTTAAAGATTCTGCTCATTTGCTTGACAAGGTAGCCGGCGAGCGGCTAAGAGAAGAGCTGATTAAAATACTGGCTATCCCCCATTCGGAACAACTGCCTGTATACATGGAAGAGCTGGGGCTGGTTACAGCCCTTTTCCCCGATTTAGCCAAAGCACGGGGCATCGAGCAGCCCAAAGAGCACACCTGGGATGTGCTTTACCATTCTCTAAACACTGTAGCCGCCGTTGACTTCGTACTTAGACAGGGTAACTGGCGTTATGCCGACGAAGCGGTGCTTTATAATATACCCTGGTCGGAAGAGCTGGAATGCTATTTCAATCAGAAAATAAGCGGCTCAAGTACCCGTAGAGTACTTACCAAACTGGCGGCTATACTTCACGATATCGCCAAACCAGTAACCAAAGCCAGAAACTTAGACGGCAGGATACGCTTCATAGGCCACCCGAAAGAAGGCGAGCCGATGGCGGCAGCAGCCCTCAAGAAGCTGCGTTTCAGTACCAGGGAGATTAAAATGGTATCGGCAATGGTTAGAAATCACCTGCGCCCGGTACAGATGAGCCAGGGTAGCGAAATGCCTTCGGAAAGAGCTATTTACCGCTATTTCCGTGATAGCGAAGATGCCGGCATAGAAACCCTATATTTAAGCCTTGGCGACCACCTGGCCACCAGAGGACCCGAACTTGACCCGAGAGATTGGCAACAGCATATCATGCTGGTAGATTACATACTGAGGCAAAAAGAAAAGCAAAAGCAGCGGGTGGCATCGCCGAAGCTACTTGACGGCCACGACCTTATGAATATATTTAATTTAAAACCGGGACCTGAAATCAAAGAACTATTAGAAGCGATACGTGAAGCTCAGGCTTCCGGCGAAATCACCACCAGTGACGAGGCGCTGGCTTACATTATAAGTCTCCTTAAAGCCCGAACGGATAGAGTAAATGATTAGGAAAAACATAGTACCACTGATATTTATACTAACCGTTTTCGTACTGGCTCTGCTGGTGGTATTCCCTATGGATAAAGGCGTCCTACTTAATAAGAATATCCTGCTGGGCCTTGATTTAAAAGGCGGTATTCACCTGGTCTACGAAGCTGACCTTTCACAGGTGGAAGCAGGCAAAGAAGATGAGATTATGGACGGCGTCATAGCCGTCATCGCCAACCGCATCAATCCCCTTGGGGTAACCGAGCCGATAATAGAGCGGCAGGGCGAAAACCGCATCTCGGTCGATTTACCGGGGCTGGACATCACGGATACCCAGAAGGAACGCATAGGACGCACGGCGCTGCTTGAATTCAGAGAACTGATTACCAATAGCGAAGGCAAGGAAGAATGGATACCGGCAAAAGCCACGGCTAATGGCCAGGAGCTGGTGTTAAATTCCAGCTATTTCAAAGAAAATACAGATGTCCGCGCCGACCAGTACGGGCGCGTGGAGCTTGTCTTTGAGTGGGATGAAATAGGCGCCCAGCTATCCGAGGAAATCACCAGCCGGCTGCTGGGTAAGCCGCTGGGTATCTTCGAGGGGGATAATCCCCTGCTGGGCGAGGATGGCCGGCCCATCGCCCCTACCGTGCAAGCTGTTATTACAGATACCGGCGTTATCACGGGACTAAGCACCACCGACGCCCTGGAGCTTTCAAAGCAACTTAACGCCGGCCGCCTGCCGGTGCCGCTGGAAATTATATACGAGCAGACTGTATCTCCTACCCTGGGCTCGGATTTCGTTGACTTAAGCCTTAAGGCTGGCGCTATAGGTATTATTCTGGTAATGTTTTTTATGATAGCTTTCTATCGGATACCCGGCTTTATCGCCAGCCTTGCGCTTATTTTTTACGGGGTGGTGGTAATGGCTATTTTCAAAGCATTCTCGGTTACCCTGACCCTGGCCGGAATCGGCGGCTTCATTTTATCTATCGGTATGGCGGTAGACGCTAACGTGCTTATCTTTGAAAGGATGAAAGAAGAGATACGCTCCGGCAGGACACTAGGAGCAGCTATCGAAGCCGGTTTCAACCGCGCCTGGGCGGCCATCCGCGATAGCAATATCACTACCTTCATCGTCTGTATTATCCTGATTATGGTAGGTTCCAACATAGCCGCCGGAGCTCCCGTCCAGGGATTCGGCGTAACCCTGTTTATCGGCGTGGCCGTCAGCATGTTCACCGCTATCACGGTCACACGGATGTTGCTGCGCTTATTTGTCGGCAGCCGTCTGTCTAAAAAGTTAAAGTATTTCAGTTCGTACCCGGGTAAAGTTGATGCCTAATATAATAACTAATAGATTTCGCTTTTTATTCATATCTTTACTGGTAATTCTGGCCGGGCTGGTTTCTCTGGGCGTCTTCGGCCTAAAAGCCGGCATAGACTTTTCCAGCGGCTCGCTGCTTACCCTTAGCTTCGAGCAGGCGGTAGAAGTGAACGAACTTAAGGATGAGCTGGGTACTCTCGGCTATAATAACGCCATCGTCCAGATTACCGGCGAGGACGACTTCCTGATTCGCACCCAGGAGTTAACTACTGCCGAAAAGACTCAGATTAAAAACGACCTGGCAGAAAAGTTCGGCACCGTTACCGAGAAAGGTTTCGAAAACGTCGACCCGGTAATCGCCAGCCAGACAGCCCAGACAGCGGCTATCGCTGTGGCCGTAGCCGCCCTCGGTATCCTTTTATATATCACTTGGGCATTCCGCCGCATGCCCAAGCCTTTCCACTACGGCAGCTGCGCCGTAATCGCCCTGCTCTACGATGCCCTTGTATCGTTAGGAGTATTCGCCGTACTGGGGGCTATCTTTGGCTGGGAAGTCAACCTGATGTTCATCATCGGTATCCTGGCCGTTATCGGCTATAGTGTTAATAACACCGTAATCGTCTTTGATAGAATACGTGAAAACCTTCTTAAAGCGGATAAGCCCGTTCTGGAAACTGTAGTTAACCAGAGCCTGGGCGAAACCATGGTAAGGTCATTGAATACCAGCCTGACCACCATCATAGTTATTCTGGCGCTATTACTCTTTGTTGGCTCGACCATACAGAACTTCACCATAGTAATGCTCGCCGGCGTTCTCGCCGGTATTTACAGTTCTTTATTGGTAGCCCCTTCAATACTGGTCATCTGGGAAAACGGCGAATGGCGCCGATTGTTCAAGCCTCTTAAAAAAGCCGGGGACTAATCTATGTTTACTTCAAAATCCGGCGCCGCGGCGCTATCTATCGCTTCCAATAGTCTCCTTATTGCACTAAAGATAGTTGCTGGTATTATCACGGGTAGCGTTAGTATCCTGGCTGAAGCCATCCATAGCCTTTTAGACCTGGTGGCAGCCATCATCGCCTTCTTCGCCGTCAGAGTGTCGGACAAGCCGCCCGATAAAGGGCACCCCTTCGGCCATGGTAAAGTGGAAAATGTCAGCGGCGTCATCGAAGCCAGTCTTATCTTCGTAGCCGCCGGGCTGATTATCTACGAGGCGATTACAAAAATAATTAAAGGTGTCGAGGTTGAACTGCTGGGGCTGGGTATCGTTGTAATGGCCGTTTCAATAGTAGTCAATATACTGGTTTCCCGAAATCTACTAAAAGTATCACGGGCTACCGATTCAATCGCCCTGGAAGCGGACGCAAGCCACCTGACTACCGATGTCTGGACATCGGCCGGCGTTCTGGCAGGACTTATAGTCGTCAGCCTCACCGGAACCATCATTCTTGACCCTATAATCGCCATATCGGTAGCTTTGCTCATAATAAAAGCGGCTTACAACATCTTAAGGAAATCTTTCGGCGGGCTGGTCGACACCAGTCTACCTAAAAATGAGGAGGCGGATATCGTAGCCTGCATCAACCGGCACGGTAAAAGCCTGGTCGGCTTTCATAAGCTGCGAACCCGTAAATCGGGCAGCTGGCGCTTTATTGACCTGCATCTGGTAATGCCAAAGGATACTGTCCTTGAAGAAGCTCACCGTGTATGTGATTGCCTCGAAGATGAATATAGAGAAAAATTCCCCCGTACCAGCATAACCATTCATGTCGAGCCCTGTGATACGGAATGTGATAAGTGCTCAATGGAGTGCTGCCCCAAGCGACCAGCGTCTTTAAAATAACTGGTGAACTTTTCTAACTTTAGCGATTATATTGTCTATATCAGGCGCCCCGAGTTGGTGGGGTGGTTCGCCCATCAAGCTCTCGGCTTTTTTATCACCCAGCAGAACACTAATAGTAGCCGCCACCGCTGAAGCCAGCGCTTGTTGTTGATAGCCGCCCTCAAGACTTAAAAGCAGCCGTCCCTGGCACAGCTCGTCGGCCAGCCCCTTGATAACGGCCGTCATCTTAGCCAAGCCAGAGGTGGTAAGTTGCATACCGCCCATACTATCGTCACTAAGGATATCATACCCGGCAGAAACAAGAATCAGCTCCGGTTTGAAACGGCGGGCGATAGGTTCCACAACTTCTCTAAATACCCTTAAATATTCGATATCGCCACAGCCGGCCGGTAGCGGGATATTCACATTGGTGCCTCTAGCCATACCACGTCCGCTCTCTTCTATAGCACCGGTATTCGGGTAATGCGGGCTCTGGTGGATTGAAAGGTATAAGAGACGGTGATTGCCGTAGAGAGCTTCCTGCGTTCCGTTGCCGTGGTGAACATCAAAATCTATTATCATAGCTCTATCAAGCTCATATTTATAAACAGCATACTTGGCTGCGATGGCAACGTTGTTGAAGAGACAAAAGCCCATCGCCTGCTTGCCAGAGGCATGGTGCCCCGGCGGCCTGACCAGGCCAAAGGCATAGTTTAACCGACCAGAGAAAATCCTATCCAGAGCCTCAAGCAGACCGCCTGCGGCATAAGTAGCTACTTCATAAGAACGGCCAGAGGCAAAAGTATCGGCATCAAGCCAGCCGCCGCCCTTCTCGGCAAATTCTTTTATATAAGCCAGGTATTTTTTATCATGCACCAGGGCCAGTTCGTCAACCGTGGCTGCCCTGGGTCTTACCAGCACTAATTCTTTAGTTAAACCTGTCTCTTCAAGATGCCTGATGACGGCTAAAAGACGTTCCTTATTCTCTACATGTTCTCCGGTATCATGCTCCAGGAAGATAGGGTCATATATATAGCCTGTTTTCATAATATTGCTCCTTTTCTATCTAGTTATCAGTTTATCATTTGAATGCCAGATACTATGAACCAGCCGCCGAAACCCACCAGCAGCAGGCTGCAGGCGATAAAGACCCATTCCTGGAACCTGACCCCCCAGAAACGATTCGTCCGGTAAACAAGCACCGATACGAAAGATAGCCATACCAGGTCTACCAGCCAGTGACAGATAATAAATATGGATAACCCTGGCATGCCGAACTCAAGAAAGCGCATCACCAGCAGGCTGCCCACCGTCGCCCACCACACCAGGAAGAAGGGATTAAGCGCGGTGGTTACAATACCTGCTTTAAAAGCGCTATATGAGACATCCCTGCCCTGACGAACTACCGCGACGCGGGCCTTGAATATAGCGACTCCCATCCAGATAATCATAGCACCGCCGACGATACTCAATATAAGCTGAAACAGCTCATTTTCAAAAAAGGTAGCGAAGCCGAAATAAATCAGCAGGATGATAGGCACTTCGATAACGGCGTGCCCCAGCGAGACAAGAGCGCCTGCCCAGGGTGTCTTGTAGCTCTTGGCCAGCATAACGGCAAACATAGGTCCGGGCATAGCCGCCCCTGAAAAAGATATTAGAATAGCGCTCATAAGTATCGGGAACATAATATAAAACAATGGATTATTAGATGATTTGACAAGTATTATAACACCGGCGCTATTTTTTATTCACCTTCTTGTCGCATTACCTTCTATGAACTATACTCTGGTAAGAAAACTCTCTCTAAAGGTGCTAACTTGTCGCTTGACTTAAACAAGATAGTTCATCAACTTGACGAAATGGTAAGCAGCCTTAAGGCTGGCGACCGCCAGAGGCAGGAACGCCTACAAAAAGCGCTTGACACCATAAACAAAGAGACAGACCTTGATACTCTTAAGCTTCGCATTGAAAAAAGCAAAACCAGTTTCTTAATCGCCGGTCCGGTGGATGGATTGAATACTAAATACGACTCGATACCGATTCCGCAAAGATTCACGGTACTGGCTACCGACGGCTCTCAGATTGATGTTGACAGGCATCAGGCGGCACGCTACTACCTTATAAATATAGGCGACGTGCGTCTGGAATATGGCGATAGCCCCCAGGCTAAGCTGGGAAACCACCCGCGCCTTTACTTCGAAGATGAAGACCTTATGATGACAGCCCCTGACGATAGCCTTAATACCAAGATGGTAGAGGGTACGCTTTTAGGTTTGAAGCGCGACGCCGAAGAGTGCGCTCACCTGGCGGATATAGCTGAGGAGTGTACTACGGACAATCCTACGCTGGCACTTTTAGATGGTTCTCTAATCAAATGGACGCTGGAGCGCAAGGACTTCGGCGATTTTATTATAGATAAGCTTTTAGTTAATGGATTTTTAAAATCACTAGAACGCATAAGAAAGAAGCAGATAGATAAAGACCGAGAATTAACCATTGCGAGTTATATAAGCTCTACAGGTAGCAGAGATGTTATCAATACACTTAAGATTATCATCTGCCCCTATACCCCGGTCAACTGCGATAAACACTGTAAGCAAAAGCTTCCCGGTGAGCGCCCCTGCGATATGGTAGACGGTATTTTGGACCGGGATATCTTTATCCGCCTGCTTAATGCGGGCGAGCGCTCGGCAGTTTTTAGAAATACTTCGAAGATTGTTAAAAACTACTACGGTAAGCACCATATATACTTTTTTTATGTTAAGGTAGATGACGAAGTCGCCCGCATCGAGATACCCGAATGGGTGGCTGAGAATAAAAGGCTGCTTGAGCTTACCCATACGCTGGTTCTCGACCAGTGCCGCCTGGGTCACGGCTACCCGGTGGCTCTTTCAGAAGCCCACGAGCAGGCGGTGGTCACCGCCACCGATAAACAGCTGCTGGACCGTCTGCTGGAAGAATCCCTCGCCAGGGATAATATATCTACCAAGGTTTCAGCCAAGAGCCGCAGCAAAAGAACCAGGTGGATATAATATATAATGTAGTGATAGCTTAAATGAAAGACGAGAAACGGCAGCGCTTTATTAAAAGGTTGAGGCTCATAGCGCGGATAATCGCCTCGGCGACCGTCTTCTTTCTAATCGTATTCCTGGTAGGCAGCGCCGTGGAGGAACTCATCGCCGAAGGCGCCGGGGGAATCAGCGTAGAAGGTATAACGCTGGTTCTTATCGGTCTGGTGGCAGTAGCCGGTTGTATCATCGCCTTTAAGAGAGAAAGGCTCGGCGGTATAATACTGATGCTGGCCTCCTTAAGCTTCGGCATACACATAGCTCTGGTCGCCGGGCGCAACCACTTCCTGGCCTGGCTTGTGGTGGGTTTCCCCTACCTGTTGGCAGGGGCACTTTTTCTATATGTCTGGCGGCTGACAAGGAAAGAAAGCTAGAAGCTTAAATACTTGAAAGAGGTTAATATAATAATGAAGGAAAGTGAAAAAATAGGCGAAGTTCTTGAGGCAAGCACCACCTCTTATATCGCCCAGAGCTACCAGCTTTTCAAACTGCCGCCGCTGGGCAGCCTGGTAAAAACCAGAGACGGCGATATCACTATCTACGGCGTAGTATCCGGTGGTAGCACCGGCGGTATCGAGCCGGGCAGACGCCCCATAGCCCGCGGCCAGGATGAAGAAAACGAAGAAGCCGTCTATAAAACCAGCCCTCAGCTGGACAAGCTGCTAAAAAGCGAATTCAGCGTCCTGGTAATCGGGCACAGGGAAGGCGATGCCGTAAGGCACTACCTGCCGCCCCGTCCGGCACGCATTCACGGCTTCGTCTATCAGTGTAATAACGCTGAGATTAAGGCTTTCAGCTCGTCACTTGGCTTCCTTAATATAATTATAACTTCAAGCTCGGCGGTGCCCGCCGAAGAACTGGTAGCCGCTAGCCTGCGTAATATGAGCCTGGTTCAGGAAGACAAGCACGCTTTTCTGGTGGCTTCCGGCAAGGAACTGGCTCACCTCTTAAGCGGCGAGCTCAACCGGCTGAAAGCCATCCTAGAGAGGATAAAGAAATGACACAAGATGAAAGGCAAAGGCTCGGCATGGTAGTCTCCGGCTCGCTTAATAAAGGCATAGATATCAGGCTGGACGACTCAGCATCCATTGAAGATATGGCGGTGGGGCGCTACGTTACCATCGGCGGGCGGAAACAGCGCTTCTTCGGCATGATAACCGATGTCCTTTTAGAAACCACCGACCAGCGTCTCACGGCTTCACCGCCCGATACCTCCGATTCTTTCTTAAGCGAGGTGCTATCCGGTACCAGCGCCTACGGCATGCTTCATATAACCCCATACCTTACCCTGAGCGCCACCTTAAACGAACCGCAGCCTGTCAAGACTATGCCAGGCCATTTCTCGGAAGCTTACCTGGCTACCGAGCAGGATATAGAGCTGGTGTTCGGCAAGGAAGACGAAAGGCGCTTCTTTATAGGCAATCCGCTGGATATGGAAACCAAGCTCTGCCTTGATTTACCCGAGTTCGCCAAGCGCTCAAACGGCATCTTCGGCAAGAGCGGCACCGGCAAGACCTTCCTCACCCGCATTTTATTAATAGGTATGCTACAGAAAAGCAAATCCGTGAACCTTATCTTTGATATGCAGAATGAATACGGCTGGGAAGGCACCAGCGAGGGCACTTCAAGAAAGGTAAAGGCACTAAAACAGCTATTTCAAGACCAGGTGGCCATCTTCACCCTTGACGAAAAGCACGCTGCCCTCCGCCCGGTAAAGCCCGATTTCGTGGTTAAAATAAGCCACGACGATATAGAGCCCGAAGATATTGCCCTGCTCCGCCAGACCTTAAGTCTGACCGACCAGGCGGTAGAAGCCACCTACCAGCTCAAGCGAAGATTCGGTAAGAACTGGTTCACTTCCACTATGAAAAGCCAGGATGACAAAGCCTTATCTGAAGAAACCGGCATCCATGAAGCTACACTGCTTAACCTGAAGCGTGGTTTGAGGATTATAGAAAGGATGCCCTTTACCACCCCCCGCGCCGAAGAAGACGCCGTTGACTATCTATTGAAAACACTTCAAAGCGGTAAGAACGTGGTACTTGAGTTCGGGCACAACCGTGATATCGCTTCTTACATACTGGTTGCCAATATGCTGTCCCGCCGCATCTACACCCGCTATCAGAAAGATACCGAGCTGGCTATGGCCAATGACAACCAGCCGCCCACCCCGCTGGTGATAACTATAGAAGAAGCCCATAAGTTCTTAAATCCCGAGGTAGCCGGCAAAACCATCTTCGGCACCATCGCACGGGAGATGCGTAAGTATAACGTATCCCTCTTGATAATAGACCAGCGTCCCAGCGGCATAGACGAAGAGGTGATGTCCCAGTTGGGCACCAAGATTACCTGCCTTCTGGACAACGAGCGGGATATAGATAGCGTACTGTCCGGTGTATCAGGTAAAAGCGCCCTGAAACCGGTGCTGGCGAGGCTGGCGTCAAAGCAGCAGGCGCTCATTTTCGGCCACTCGGTGCCGATGCCGGTAGCCTTCGAGGTACGCGAGTTTGGTTCATCAGAATCCTATAAAGCCTTCTCATCGCAAGGTACGCAGAAAAAGGCAGAGAAAAAGGATATAGAAGAGCTCTGGGAATAATCCCTTTTTCATAACAAAGTAAAGGGAAGGATTATAAAAAGAAAGTGAAAGTGGGACTGGCACTGGGGGGTGGTTCTGCCAGAGGGCTGGCTCATATCGGCGTCTTAGAGGTGCTTGAGAAGGAAAAAATCCCCATAGATATAATTGCCGGCACCAGCGCCGGAGCGCTAATCGGTGCCCTCTATGCCCGTGGCTCCAGCGCTGGCGAGATAAAGAAACTGATATCCAGCATGAGCCTGATAGACAGAGCTAAAATGATAGATCTGGCGCTACCTAAAACCGGCCTTATCGCCGGCGAGAGAATAAAGAAAATGTTAAAAAAGCTTATCGGCGAAGTTGAGTTTAAAGACCTCAAGATACCCTTTGCCTGCGTAGCCACCGATATCGTCACCGGCGAAGAGGTAGTCATAGATCACGGCTCGGTAGTGGAAGCCGTCCGCGCCAGCATCTCCATACCGGCGGTATTTACCCTGGTCAAGTACGAAGGTAGGTTCCTGGTGGACGGCGGCCTGGCAAACCCGGTGCCGGTAAGCGTCCTGAAAAATATGGCCGCCGACTTTACCATAGCCGTAAACGTAATCCCCGCCATAAGTAAAAGACATACTTTGAAAGGCAAGAAAAGCGTCGCTAAGGAAAACGAGAAAGAGCCAAATATATTCAGCGTGCTGATGAATATGATTGATATCGCCAACCATCACCTGGCTAAAAGCTCTACCAGCGTGGCCGATGTGGTCATAGAGCCGGATACCAGCGATATCGGGCCGTCAGATTTTAACCGTGCCCGGGAGATTATCCTCAAAGGCGAGCTGGCCGCCACCGACGCCGTCCCGAAAATTAAGAAGCTTCTGGCTCTGTAAAGACACCTTTGAATTGCTAGCTTTAAACCCGCCTGATATAATGATTTAAGCGTGGGGCTGTAGCTCAGCCGGGAGAGCGCCTCCTTTGCAAGGAGGAAGTCAGGGGTTCGAGTCCCCTCAGCTCCACCAAGATTCATAATAGGCAGAACTATGCCGTCGCTTGTACTCTCTGGAATAGGTAGATTATAAAGTATTTTAACCTGTCTTCCATCCAGTTCTATTCTTTTTATAAACGAACGCAGCAGTGATTTCCTCTCACCAAGTTCGGTTTTATCTAATAGTTCCTTTAGGTTCTTAGTATAGCTTTTAATCTTGCCAATATTTATTTCTCTGCCTTAATAGCTATAGTGCTTACTTCAAGGTTCATACATATTCCCTGAAGTTCTTTCTGTCTTGCACGACACATTTTTAACCTTGGAGCAATATCATCAAGCGAGAGCTTTTCTGTTTCGATAGCCTCATAGAGTTTACCGAGTTTTGATTCAATTTCTATGAGCTCGGTATCTACTACATTGAAGCGGTCTTTAATGCTTAACGTTTGATCTTTTAGCTCTTTATTTACGAGGTCTACCAGTTTCTCAAGGTTGTTATCTGTAAGTACGCGGGCTTTCAACACTTCTATAACAAGCTTCTCGATTTTATCTTTGGGAAGTGCATTAGAGCCACAGATGCATCTGCCTTTCTTGTGGCTATTTGAACACTTGTAGTATGCGTAACTTTCTGATTTAGCGCTTCTACCCGTCATTGAGCCTCCGCAGGAACAGAAGAAGAGGCCACTTAGCAGGTAACTACTGGATACAGTCTTAGGGTGTATTATCTGTGGGTTCTTGCTGCCGAGTTTGTTTTGTATGAGGTTAAACTGCCTTTTGCTGATAATCCCGGTCCATGCTCCCGGTTTTCTGATAGTATTGGTTTTGGTATTCTTACTCCATAACAATGTACCGCAATAGGTTTCGTTAGTAAGAAGTTTATATTGACCTGACCCCCAAAAACGAGTCCAGTTTGATGTTAGACTGGAAGT
>DAOUMG010000086.1:0-4149 GCA_034411935.1 Dehalococcoidaceae bacterium | reverse complement strand
TGGTATGCGGGGTTTGATGACCAATCCGGCAGGAAGAATTATTGATTTTCCGATAAAATCCAGCTTGCGCGAGGGGCTGACGACCCTTGAATATTTTATATCTACACACGGCGCCAGAAAAGGTCTGGCGGATACCGCTTTAAGAACGTCGGGCAGCGGTTATTTAACCAGACGCCTGATTGATGTCACGCAGGACCTTATAGTATTGGAGGAAGACTGCGGTACCGTTGACGGAATATGGATATCTGATGTAGACGAGGAAGGAATATTACCTTCGTTGGAAAGTCGGATAACCGGAAGGCTGGCAGCCAGCGATGTATCAGCTCCGGGAGATGGAGAGATAATCGTAAAACGCAACGAAGAAATAGATGAGAAGAAGGCAAAAAAGATAGCCGATGCCGGCATAAAAAAGGTATATTTAAGGTCGCCGCTTAGCTGCTGTTCGAGGCAGGGAATCTGTCAGAGATGTTATGGCCGCGACCTGGCTAATGGGAATATAGTTGACTTAAATACTGCCGTAGGAATCATAGCGGCACAAAGTATTGGCGAACCGGGTACGCAGCTTACGTTGCGCACCTTCCATACAGGCGGTGTGGTGGGGCTGGATATAACCAGTGGTCTTCCTCGCGTAGAAGAGCTTTTTGAAGCCAGGATTCCCAAAGCCCAGGCCACTATCTCTGAGATGGATGGAATCGCCGAGGTGATTGAGAGTGACGAGGGCCGTAGTATAAAAATAATATCAATTGAACACTATAGCGATGAATACGAAGCTCCATCTGGAATGAAATTGACTGTAAAAGATGGCCAGCGAGTGGAAATTGGTGACATACTGGCAGAAATAGCTATGGAAGATGATGAAAAGACGAAGGGAATAGACAAGCCTCAACAGGGAATATCGGCGCAGATAGCCGGTGAGGTTTCGTTGAAAGATAAAAAGGTTACTATAAAGTACGAAGAAATTGAAGAGCGAGAGTATGTTATACCGGCGGCTATCCATATTCGTATTAATAGCGGCGATAGAATTAAAGCCGGTCAGCACCTGACGGACGGTTCTGTAAATCCACAAGATATTTTAAGCGTGCTGGGCAAAGAGGCAGTTCAGTATTACCTGGTGGAAGAAGTACAAAAGGTATATTGCTCGCAGGGTGTCCATATAAACGATAAACATATTGAAGTAATCGTCAGCCAGATGCTGAGCAAAGTACGTATAGATTCTTCGGGAGATACCGACCTTGTGCCGGGAGAATTGATAGATAAATACCGCTATGAGGATATCAATGCCAAGATACTGGCAGAGGGTGGTGAGCCTGCAACAGCGCATACGGTACTCATGGGTATAACCCGTTCAAGCTTAAGTACGGATAGCTGGCTGGCAGCCGCATCTTTCCAGGAAACGACCAGGGTGCTGACGGAAGCGGCTATTCACGGCAAAATAGATAGACTGGTAGGTTTGAAAGAAAACGTAATCATAGGCAAGCTTATACCGGCTCAGTGTCCTGCCTGTAAGGAAGCCGCCGCTGAAAAAGAGAGAGAGTTGATAGAGACGGAAAAAGAGCCGGAAGAATTGCCAATCTAGTAATATTCTAAATGGCAAAGCAAAGGAAGCCGACCTGTGAAAAGGTCGGCTTCCTTTGCTTATACTGTTTAACTAATAAGAGAAGTTATATGTTTGGTAAAAAGTATGTGTGGTATAATGGCAAAAAGCAATACTTGGGAGTGTCAGAATCAGCAGGGTAATTTCAGGTAAACTGAATAACGAGGACGGCAATCTTGACTTAAGTCTAAGACCGAGGAAGATAGCTGATTTCATCGGACAGCAAAAAGTCAAGGATAATTTGAATATCGCCATTTCAGCTGCCAAGGGTCGTGCTGAAGCTCTAGACCATATCCTGCTCTATGGGCCTCCCGGTCTGGGAAAGACGACCCTGGCGCACATAATAGCTGCCGAGATGGGAGTTAACATAAAAGTAACTTCAGGTCCGGCAATAGAGCGCCCCGGCGATTTAGCCGCTATACTCACCGGTTTGAAAAGCCAGGACGTTCTCTTCATAGACGAGATTCACAGATTAAGTCGGGTGGTGGAAGAAGTGCTTTATCCAGCCCTTGAAGATTACGCGCTTGATATAGTAATCGGCAAGGGGCCCGGAGCCAGAAGTCTCAGGCTTAAGCTGCCGAGGTTTACGCTGATAGGGGCTACCACCCGTTTTGCTATGCTGAGCCCGCCGCTAAGAGACCGTTTCGGAGCTATATATCGCCTTGATTTTTATGAACAATCTGCCATAGAAGTTATACTAAATCGTTCGGCGGGTATATTGGGTATAAAAGCGGATAAAGAAGGGCTTGATGAAGTAGCTTGCCGTGCCAGAGGAACTCCGCGGGTAGCTAACCGGCTATTAAAAAGGGTAAGGGATTATGCTCAGGTAAAGGCAGACGGAGTGGTAACCAGGGAAGTAGCCAGAGAAGCATTATCTAAGCTTGAGATAGACAGGGCGGGTCTTGATGAGATTGATCATAAGATACTAATTTCTATAATTAAGAAGTTCAGCGGCGGGCCTGTAGGACTGGAAACAATCTCTGCCTCGATAAGCGAAGAAGCGGATACCATAATGGATGTCTATGAGCCATACCTGATACAGTTGGGCTTCCTGGAAAGGACACCTCGTGGAAGACTGGCGACATCTCACGCTTACAAACATTTAGGCCTTGAAGATAAAAGAAAGACAACGCAAAAGACACTCTGGTAAATTATAGGTGGTTGAAAAAGAGGTCTTATTACACTGCTGCTGTGCCCACTGCGCCGCCTATACAATCGAGCACTGGCGAAGTCAAGGGTATAGGGCAAGTCTCTACTGGTATAATCCAAACATCCATCCATTTACCGAATACAATAAGCGCCTGGAATCAATGATATTGCTTGCCAGGAGATACGATTTACCCCTGATAATAAATGATTCATATGATATAGCCAGCTATTTGAATGGTATTATCGGGCATGAGAAGGAACGCTGCCGTTATTGTTTTGAGCTACGCATCGGGAAAACAGCTGAAATAGCACGGCGGAAAGGCTTTAGCTGCTTTACCACGACAATGCTAATCAGCCCGCATCAGAAGCATACTATACTAAAGGAAATCGGCCAGAAAATAGCCAATAAAACAGGTAATAATTTCTTATATGCCGATTTGCGAAAGCGTTACTCGGAAAGCCGGCATATAACCAAGCCGATGGAGTTATATCGCCAGCAATATTGCGGCTGCGTCTACAGCAAGTGGGAGCGATTTTTCGAGAGCAAGCAGGTCGGTAAAAGCTAGGTCTTGGGCTCCGCTTCTGAAGCAAGCTTGCCGCCTATCGCCCAGTCTTGTTTATTATGGTCCTTGAAGATGATATGAACCTGGTCTGACGGGGTGCCTGTTCTTTCAAAGGCCTTTGTTATCTCGAAAGCCAGTTGCCTCTTCTGTTCTAATGTGCGGCCAGCCCACATATCAATGCTAATAACGGGCATTCATACTCCTTTTCCAATCTGGTTATTCTTTAACTTTATTAAGAAAGACCGAGCAGGTTCTCCAGCTGCCGCTTGAGTCGGGAGTGACGATAACCAAACCCCACAAACTATCTTCGGAACTTCGTGCCAGGTGCCACCAGTGAGTGAAAAGCGGTGGGATTCCCTTGGTTCTGAAAACAGCTTCCTCGACGCCGATAGTCTGTACCATCAAGCCGGGCCAGTCCTTGATGCCGTCGATAGCTTCGCTAAAGCGAATAAATACTTCCTTGCCCAGCCAGTCCAGCTCCAGAGTTATTATTCTTTCCCTGTCATCTCCAGGAAGATGTATAGCACCTACAAATGATTCCATTTTAAGAACTTAATCCGACTTTTTAAATTTATTTTTCAGCTTGTAGATTTCTTGTTCTCTTTCAAATTCCTCTTCACTTAATGTCTGGCAACTGATAACTTTATTATCTCTGATTGCGATCCTAAAAAGACCGCGGCACTTCCAGCACTTGTAAGGTCCGCTATAGTTGGCTTCCAATAGTGAAATACTACCGTCTACCTTGCACTCGGGGCAGGTAATTTTCATCATCATGGCACTTCTCCTTTCTTCATAATTATACAGCTTATGGGAATGTAAGTCCGCCGAAAATTAGATTTGCCA
>DAOUMG010000085.1:0-1924 GCA_034411935.1 Dehalococcoidaceae bacterium | reverse complement strand
AACTTCTACACCTCCATCGCGGTAACGGATGACTTTATGAGAGAAGTATCAAGGGATGGCGACCACCATCTTATCAACCCCCGTACCAAGGAGATAGTAGCCACGCTTAAAGCCAGGGAGGTATTTAAGGCTATCGTGGAGCAGGCCTGGAGTACCGGCGAACCGGGTATCACCTTCATGGACAGGGTTAAGAAGGATAACCCTACCCCTGCCTTAGGCGAGGTAGACTGTATCTCAGGCTGCGGGGAGCAGTTCCTGCTGCCTTACGAGTCCTGCCCCCTGGGAAGCATCAACCTGACCAGGATGCTTAGTAACGGCCATAAGCCCATAGGCATTGATTACCCGAAGTTAGGTAGGACGGTTCACCTGGCGGTAAGGTTCCTGGATAACCTGATAGACGCAAGTAAGATACCCCTTACAGAGGTAAGGGAGATAAGCCTTAAGACCAGGAAGATAGGCCTGGGGGTAATGGGCTTTGCCGATACTCTGATACGCCTGGGGATCCCCTATGACTCCGAGGAAGCGGTAAGGGTAGCCGAAGAGGTGATGAGCTTCATTAAGAGTGAGGCCCATAAGGCATCGGAAGAGCTGGCTAGAGAAAGGGGGGCCTTCCCCGCCTTTAAAGGCAGTAGCTACCACCTGGAAGGCAAGCCCCCATTAAGGAACGCCACCCTTACCACCATCGCCCCTACGGGAACAATAAGTTTAATAGCCGGCTGCTCCAACGGCATAGAGCCCCTGTTCTCCACGGTATGCGTCTGGAAGATACTGGATGGGGAGGACATACTGGGTATCAACTCAAGCTTTAAAGAGCTGGCCGTCAAGGAAGGCTTCTTTACCAGGGAGATACTAAAGAGACTGGTATCAGGTGGTGATGTAGCTTCTATAGAAGAGATACCGGATAGGTTAAGAAGGCTCTTTATTACCGCCCACAGGATAGATTACCAGTGGCACTTAAGGATACAGGCATCCTTCCAGAAGTATGTCGATAACTCAATCTCCAAGACCATCAACCTGCCCCACGGTACCACTCAAGAATAGGTAGCACAGGTGTTCAGGCTAGCCTGGCTTAACGGCTTAAAAGGGGTCACCGTCTACCGTGACGGCAGCCGGGAGCTCCAGCCCTGGAGCAACAACGGCACCGGCCCAAGGCTGGTGGATGAGTACTGGGAGAGGGAAAGGAGGTGCGAGATATGGCCGATATAATGATTGCCAAGCTGGAGCAAGACAACCAGCAACTTAAAGTGAAAATCAATAGGCTCCAGGCAGCCAATGAAGAGATATCCAGGCTCTATGAGCACGAAAAACGACTTCGCAAAGATATAGAAAAGCAAGAGGACCAGCGTATTGAGTTCATCCGTGCCCTAGTACACGAGCTTAAAACACCGCTGACACCGATACTGGCGGCTGCCGAACTGATGGCCGCCGAGCCCCTGGACGAGCCGCTCAAAAGCCTGGTGATACGCGTCGAACGGGGCGGCCGCAACCTTGAGAGAAGGATCGACGAGCTATTGGACCTGGCAAGAGGCGAAGTTGGTCTCCTTAAACTTAACTTAAGTGAGATTAATCCTCTTGAAGTCATTTATGAAGCCGTCGATTACATCAAACCCCAAACAGAGAGAAACCGGCAGCTCCTTAATGTCGAGCTTCCCGAATTCCTGCCTGTCATATTGGCGGATAGCGAACGGGTACGCCAGGTTATCCTGAACCTGATGAGTAACGCCCTTAAATTCACCCCCGGTGGTGGCTATATCGGGGTTAGGGCTGGTGTTAATAATAGCAATCTAACGGTTGAAATCAGCGATACCGGCTGCGGTATCTCTTCTGAGGAACTACCGCAGCTCTTTAAGCCTTACCATTGTTTCGGAAATAACGACAGCCGGCACTTAAGCGGGCTGGGCCTCGGGCTGGCGCTGTCCAGAAT
>DAOUMG010000084.1:0-2013 GCA_034411935.1 Dehalococcoidaceae bacterium | reverse complement strand
GCTCACGTGAACCTCTCAAAATATAAACAATATTGATATCTAGTTATAATAATATACACAAATATATATAGATTATGCAACATTTACTATATAGAATTCTTTATAAGAAACGAAATAGAGCATTATCAGAAACGGGTGAGATATTTGACCTGCCCCCATAAAGTATAACGCTTGTTAGGTTATTGCCGCGGTTAGGTAAAAGGAACTCAAGATAAACTATGATAATATTTAATCACCCTATGAACTAAAGCGTGTATTCACAAAAACCAACATTCTGGCTAATTGTGAATACAGTCCATCTCATACTTATCAACAACTTAAGTTAAATACGCCTTAATTCAAAAACTACCGGGTTTGCTGGGTCAGGGCAGGCAATGGTTGCTTTATCAGGATCTTCCTCCCAGGGAAATGAACCTCCAAACTGGAGCACTTCAGCAAAGGGGAAAAGCGCGTGAAAGGCCCATGAACAAAGATTAGGGGGAGTCTTTTGTCCAATGACAAATTCATCATTAACTTTATGCCCAGCCTCACAGATACCTTTCTGAGATATAACTTTAGCTATTACTTCAGACATACTAAACCTCCTATGCGTTAACCGGCTAATCTAAGAACCATTGAGCTGACCACAGATTCAACTATACTTGTATTATAAAAGTTCGAATCTCGGCAAGTCTAATTATTTATACAATTAGCTTTCCGGCCTATTAATTTATTGGATGTACCTTTTGTCGTTTTATTAAGTGTATAAAAGGCGAGCCTGGAATAAGCATATATATAAAGCTAAAACTACCAGGGAAACCTGGAGAAAAAGGAATAAAAACTTTATTATCGTGCATAACGGAGGAGATCTATGGCTGAAGAGTGGATCAAATACGAATCCGGAGCTCAGTCTACCGGCATTTTCAAGTTAAAAATAAATGAGCAAAAAATTAAAGCCAGTATTCATCCAATTGGCTCAGTTCTCACCTTTCTTCTTGGCTGGGAGGTAAATACTGATTGGAAAGATAAAGGCTACCACTGGGAGATTATCAGCGGTTATGGAAGTCTGAAATGGAGTACCAGGTCTGAGGAATATTTAGCCCTTTCCTTACCGATGTATCCAATCAGTGGTAGGCCACATCAGATAGATTTTGTACTTAGCCCTATTCAAGCGCAAGAATTAGAAACATTGCGAGACGCTGGAGATGCAATGTTTCTTCTCAACCTAACATTCCAAGTGATTGCGCTCGCAAACGTAAATATTTCAAGGACAAATATTGGGGCCGATACTCTTCAACGAGTAGCAATTAATGAATTCTCCATGATGGTCAATCTCGTGATTAACATGCCAAAATCAGTGTATGAACAAAATATACTTCCTAGTTTAGGTCTGAAGGGGTTTTCTTCACTTACTATTTCGATACCGTCAAGTGTCAGAGAACTTATCGCACCAGCTCTCTATGAGTTAGATAATGCTCAAAAGACTCTTCAGACTGCTGCAACTGAGGAACAATTCGAGAGTGTTGTAATGCAATGTAGAAATGCTATTGATGCTCTACTTAATCAATTTCATCTTGAATTACCTATAAAAGAAGACGGTAAGCGTGATGCCTCATTCGCTTCAAGAGTAGAGGCATTTGTTGAACAGTATCTTAAGGATGTGTTGAGTAATAGCCAGGCTAAAAGCGTTGGAAGTAATCTAAAAGAACTTTGGCAACCTTATTCTGCGGCTGCAAAGCCTGGGCCTGCACACCATTCGAAGGCGTACGCCGCTTTTGCGTTACACCAGGCAGCTTCTATAATAAGATTAGTATCTGATGTATTATGGACGAAGCAGAAAAGATAGGATAGCAAAGAGGATTGATGCGATGGACTATGTGGATTGGGTAAATGAAGTAATGAGAGGCTTTGTTAAAGCGTGGCAGGAATCTGATGCTAATGCGAAACTGGTTGGCATAAGTGTTCACGAGATAGTTCCAGCCTCGGGTTTTAAAATAGATACGCGAATCTCTGACTTTGATAGGACAAAGTTGG
>DAOUMG010000083.1:0-3061 GCA_034411935.1 Dehalococcoidaceae bacterium | reverse complement strand
CACCGTCAAGAACTACTGCCGGTCTTGAACTCAATACCTGAAAGCGGCCCGGCCAGCTGACCCTCTCAAGCCCCTCCGTAATGCTTCTTTTGGTAACTGCAAATCCTTTTTCAGCCAGCACTTCAAGGGCAGCTACGGCGGTGGCGGCATTCTCAAGTTGATAGCTGCCTATAAGCGGCAGCGCCAGCCGGTAGCTATCCCTTGTTCCTTCCACAATAAGATGCTGCTTGCCTCTTTCAAAACCCAACCCCCGCCAGGCGATATCATCGCCCGCTACAATCAGTGATGCTTTTTTATCCCGGCATACTTCTTTAATCACTTTCATCACATCGCCTGACTGCGGCGAACTTACTACGGTAACGCCCTGTTTTATAATACCAGCCTTTTCCTTGGCTATCAGAGGCAGCTTTTTACCCAGCACCTCGGTATGGTCCAGCCCGATAGTGGTGATAACGCAGACCCAAGGACGAACGACGTTAGTAGCATCCAGCCGCCCGCCCAGGCCTGTCTCTATCACTTGGAATTGGACCTTTCTCTGCTCAAAAAAACAAAAGGTTAGCGCCGTCAACAGCTCAAAGGTAGTCAACCGGCCGTATTTTGCCTGACGGTTTACTTCCGAGACTTCCGGCTTCATTTTAGCGACCAGTTCAACCAGTTCATCATCGGAAATCGTCCGTCCATCCACCCTGAAACGTTCTTTGATATCTACAAGGTGCGGGGAAGTGTAAAGTCCGGTGGTATAACCCGAAGCCTGAAGCACCGAAGCTATCATTGCCGCCACCGAACCCTTGCCTTTGGTACCTGCTATATGAACCGTACCAGCCTTCAGATGGGGGTTGCCCAGACGATTAAGTAGTTCATCCATGCGCCTGAGGTCATAATTGGCGGCGTCCCGAGGCTGGTGCATCGTCTCGTAGTCTACGAAACTATACAGATAATCCAGCGCCTGCTGGTAGCGGGAATTAATCAAAGTTTGTCACCTTCATCAGTTTAATTTAAAGGTTATTTACGGGTTATGCTGGATGCGCCTGATGTGTTTATATTGCCTAAGACAGGATCCCCGATATAGCTCAGGTGGGAAGCGCCGCTTATATCGGCGTCCAGCGTGCCACTCAAGTTCACCGTACCCCAGCTGGCACCGCTTAAGACGATATCCACATTAATAACCGAAAAGCTACCCAGTTCCACCCGGCTGGCGCCGGAGGCATCAACCGTCATGTCAACCGCCGAACCCGTAAGCTGTATCTTGCTGGCTGCTGAGAGCTCAAACCGGACGTCATGGGCAACCAGACTACCGGTAACCCCGCTGGCGCCCGAGATTTTAAAATCTATATCGCCGGTGATGATATCCACCAGGTCCAGCGAGCTGGCGCCGGAGACGCCGGCGATTAAGACTTCGCTGGAACTGAAGCCTTTAATAAAACCCGTCGAAGCTCCCGAGATATCCAGCGAGCGGAGCTCGGGCATGGTGATAACCACTTTAAGATGGGTGGTTATATAACCATAGTTAGGCTTTAAACCTATCTCAAGTCTCTCGCCCGTCTTGACGGCTTCAACATATTTAAACAGATTATCATCAGCGGTAACGGTAACACCATAGAAGTTAGATTGAGAAATCTCAAAATTGAATGCGTGGCTGATTTCTATATTGGTAAAGTTATTAAGCTCATACTCTCTGGTTTCCAGCTCACCGGAACCCTTAACCAGACCGCGGCAACCTGCCAACGATAACGCTGATAAAGAAAGTATCAAACCAGAAAGAATTATAACCGTTAAAACTCTTTTCATAAACTACCACCCGAACGGTGCTCTTTCGCATTTTAAGGGATTATACCATCAAAACCGCTTTATATAAACAATTATAAAGCCACTTGACTATCTACCGAACCGGCTGCTACTATCACAGGAAGATACTTTTATGAGCTTTCAAAACAAACTGGCAGATGCTACTAAGAAGAATAATAGCCTGCTCTGTATCGGGCTGGACCCGCAGGTGGAGAAGATACCTCTGGGCTTAAGCGTCCTTGATTTTAACAAAGCCGTTATAGATGCCACCGCTGACCTGGTATGCGCCTACAAACCCAACCTGGCTTTTTATGAAGCGCTGGGCGAACAAGGCTACCGCATACTAAAAGAAACTATAAAGGCCATACCGCAGGATATACCTGTAATCGCCGATGCCAAGCGGGGCGATATCGGCAATACCGCTAAAGCCTACGCCAGAGCGATTTTCGAGGAACTGGGAGCAGATGCAGTAACGGTAAACCCCTATCTTGGCCATGACTCGCTGAAACCTTTCATAGATTACAAAGACAGGGCAGTCTTCATCCTCTGCCGCACCTCCAATCCCGGCTCGGAGGACTTTCAGGCGCTTGAGTTCGGAGATAAGCAGAAACATCTCTTTGAAATAATAGCTGAAAAAGCCTCCGAATGGAACATATTTAATAACATCGGGCTGGTGGTCGGTGCCACCTACCCGCAAGAGATTAAATTAATCCGTCGGATGAATCCTAAAATGCCTCTTTTAATACCGGGTGTGGGCGCCCAGGGGGGCGATGTCAAAGCGGTGGTGGCAAGCGGGATTGATGCCAGCGGCGGCGGCATTATTATCAACTCTTCACGCCAGATACTATACGCCTCAAGCGGTAAAGACTTTACCCAAGCCGCCCGTAAAGCGGCACAAATCTTGAGGGACGAGATCAACCTCTATCGCAGATAACGGCTATGGAAATCAAACTGGACGATATCGTCCGTCTTAAAAAGAAGCACCCCTGCGGCAGCGATAGGTGGCGGGTGGTCAGGCTAGGCGCCGATATCGGCATCAGGTGCCTCGGTTGCCAGCGGCGGGTACTGCTGGAGCGTAGCGTCTTCCAGCGCCGCGTCAAAGAGTTTATCTCGCAAGGAGAATAAATGGCGCGCCGCATTATTGACCTGCCCCCAGAAGTGGCACCACCTACAGAGTTAGAATCTCGAGCATCTTAACTTCAGGTGCCGGTGGCCGGTAACCCAAAGAACTATGTGGCCGGACCTGATTATATTCCCTCCTCCACTGCTCAATCAA
>DAOUMG010000082.1:0-2325 GCA_034411935.1 Dehalococcoidaceae bacterium | reverse complement strand
GAATTATAACCGCCAAGAATTACAGATGGCAGCGCGTAGCTAAAAGAGTCGTTGCCTATTATAACAAGGTACTTGATGAGTCCTCGCATAAAGGAGTGGTTGAATGCGAGGCGGAACCGGCAATGGCGTAGGATGGCTGACCAGCCGGTAGCAGAGTACCAGCCAAAGATTTCCAGATGACAGATCTTGAAAAAGTCCGTAAGATAACTGGTGTCCGTTTCACCGAGCCGGTAGTTAGCGTGCTGGCTAAAACGGGTATAACACCAAATACCCTGACCTGGCTTGGGTTTTTGCTATCAATTGTCAGCGCAGTGATGATTGCCGGTGATAACCTGATACCGGCTGCTTTAGTATTAATAATAGCCGGCTTCTTTGATATGCTGGACGGTGCTTTAGCCAGGCATACAGGAAAGGTTACCAAATCCGGAGCGGTTCTGGATTCTACCCTTGATCGCCTATCCGAGGCGGCGATTTTCATTGGGATACTGGTATTATTTGCCGATGAAGGTTTGTTCCCCGGAATAGTGTTGGTGGGCGTAACGCTGGCATTATCTCAGCTGGTGAGCTATATAAGAGCCAGGGCGGAAGCGCTGGGCGTCGATTGCCGAAAGGGACTGTTCACGCGGCCCGAGAGAATTATAGTACTTATACTGGCGCTTTTAATAGACCAATTATTTATAGCGCTGGTTATTATTGCTTTCTTTAGCCTAGTTACTGTAGTTCAGAGGCTGGTATATACTTGGCGAAGGCTAAAAGATTAGCTATAATGGTTGGGTTTTGGCAAAAGAGGATTGGTAGATAAAGGTTAGTAAGGAAAAGGTAGAACATTAAGAGAGGATACTATGCCGGTTGTATTTGTTGTCGGGGCTCAGTGGGGAGATGAAGGCAAGGGCAAGATAATAGATATGCTTGCCGAAAAAATGCAAATGGTAGTTCGCTACTCGGGTGGCGATAATGCCGGTCATACCGTTATCAATCCTTTAGGCAAGTTTCAACTTCACCTGATACCTTCAGGTATATTCTACCCCGAGGTGGACTGTATAATCGGTAACGGCGTGGTGGTTAATCCGGAAGTGCTGGTTAAGGAAAGAGAAGAACTCAACTTTAGCGGTATCGATACCAGCCGTCTATATATCAGCGACCGGGCGCATTTGATAATGCCTTACCATACTCTTATTGATAGGCTTGAGGAAGAAGCCCGTGGCGGCAAGGCGCTGGGGACTACTTTAAGAGGCGTCGGGCCAGCGTTTACGGATAAGACAGCCAGAATGGGTATCAGAGCCGGTGAGCTGCTTGATAAGGAAGCACTTAAAGAGAGATTGGCGTTCGTGCTTGAATATAAGAATAGAATTATAAACAGAGTCTATGGCGCAGAACCGCTTGCGTATGATGATTTATATCAGAAGTGCCTCAAGTATGCCCGGCAGCTGGGCGGCCATATTAAAGAGACTACGTCTATGCTGGAAAAGGCTATTAAAAGGGATGATAAAATTCTTTTTGAGGGTGCTCAGGGGGCGCTGCTTGACCCCGATTTCGGCACTTATCCTTATACAACATCTTCGTCGCCGCTGGCGGGAAACGGCTGCCTGGGCGCCGGTATAGGTCCTACCCAGATAGACAGGGTAATGGGTGTTTACAAGGCTTATTGTACCAGAGTGGGCGCCGGGCCGATGCCTACCGAGCTCTGCGACGAAATGGGGGATTTAATTAGAGAGAAGGCTCAGGAATACGGTACCACCACAGGCCGCCCGAGACGCTGTGGCTGGTTCGATGTCGTGGCTGCGCGCTTTAGCCGGCGGGTAAATGGGCTTACCGGTATGGCAATCACCCGCTTTGATATACTTGATGACTTACCCGCCATAAAAATTGCTATAGGCTACCGGCTGGTTGGTAAGGAGATAAATTACTTCCCTGCCAGCGCCGCCGCACTGCAGAGATGCCAGCCGATATATGAAGAGTTGGAAGGCTGGAAACAGGATACCAGCGAAGTAAGGGACTATGATGAGCTGCCCAGGAATGCCAGGAGCTATCTGGAGAGGCTTGAAGAGCTGGTGGGCTGTCCGGTAGATATGGTGTGCGTAGGTCCCGAGCGAGAACAGGCTATTCTTAAAAGGCCGTTAATATAGCAAACGGCTATTATATTATACCTTCAGGTCTATTTTGTAATTCTTAAGCGCTTCCCTTATCTTGGCAGCCGCCTTTTCATCCGGCTCGTAGAGCGGCGGGCGGGGAGAACCTACTTTGAAACCAATATGGTTTAAGGCATATTTAACCGGCACCGGATTGGAGACTACGAAAAGGGCATAAAATAACGGTAGCAGCCTA
>DAOUMG010000081.1:0-7481 GCA_034411935.1 Dehalococcoidaceae bacterium | reverse complement strand
ATGGTCATCGCATATCAGTACTTTTATCTTTTTCTCAAGCATGATTTTTGTACCCCACCGAAAACGGGATAAAAGCTTCAATAGATGTACCCTTGTCTAGCTCACTTTCAATATTAAAACTGCCGTTCATCAGTTCGGCCCGTCTACGCATGCTCTTAAGCCCGCCAAACTTGCCTGATTGCAGAACTTTATATGGGTTGAACCCGTACCCGTTATCAATCACCACCAGCCTCACACCGTCTTCCACCAATTTCAGTATAACATCAATATGACTGGCCTTGGAATGTCTCTGGGCGTTCCACACAGCCTCATGAAATATCCGGTAGATTACCTCGGCAATGGGCTTGGATATCTTGTCAACCTTATCTGTTATCAATTCGGTGGAGATACCGTTTGGTTTTAATGCATTCAGCTCCTCTGTGATAACCGATACAAAGCCGCCTTCTGATAAAACAGACGGATATAGCTGTTTGGTTATCAAGCGGCATTCTGCGATGGTTTTTAATATAATATCGTTGATTTCGGTCAGGGATTTACGGGTTTTTTCTGAATTCGTATCATCCTGTTTGGCATTTTCAACCAGTTGGCATGATCTCATTAGAAGCTGGATTACTCGGTCATGCACTTCACAGGCAATCAGTTCTCTTTCGTTTTCTTGGGAACTTACATAGGCTGAAGCGAGCTCTTTTAGCCGGATTTTATTGCTTTTGAATTCCCGCTCAAGTTTATATTGGTCAGTGATATCCATTACGATAATCCCCAAGCCATCTCGTACAGGGAAACGCATTGAATTTATATATTTGTTTCCCCCTGCAGTTGGCCAAGCCTTGATATTGAGGCTTATCTTGGGTATGCCAGTCTTCAGTACCTGTTTATAGCTATGTATATGAATGGGGGGTATACCGGGGGCAATATCTATTATGTTTTTGTTCAGGACTTCTGCACGGGACTTTTTACCCAGCAATTGAATCCCTTTGGTATTTGCCTCGAT
Organism: Dehalococcoidaceae bacterium; assembly: GCA_034411935.1. GTDB lineage: Bacteria > Chloroflexota > Dehalococcoidia > Dehalococcoidales > JAUXAE01 > DAOUMG01. The sequence continues at coordinate 6,490 of DAOUMG010000081.1, read as the reverse complement.
GACCCTTAGATTTTTATCCAGTAGATAAAAGGCAATCGGAGCTGCATCCAGCAGTTCCTTAGCGCAGTCATCTAAAATAGGCGGACTAGCACTATTATCTGTGTCAATGTTGCTTTCTTCTCTCAGCATAAACCAACCTAACTAATAATATTATACTCGAAAATAATAGCTTTGGTAGATACCGCTGTAAATCCGCTTTAACAACTAATATGCTTATTTCTGTCTACGCATTTTGGGTGCACCTGCCGGGTAAAGTGTGTACCTGAAAGTACAGCAAAGATACGTGTTCTGTACGATTACGTAACAAATACAGGCGTGTTAACCTTAATTATCAATAAAATCTAGCTTATACCTTTAAGAATACTCACCTCTTTGCTGGGTGAGTATTCTATGTTGTTTGAGTAAATTGGTGGTCTATTTGTAGGTTACCTGAAAGGCGGGTGGTTAAAGCACATAATACAGGTAGCAATCTATTCTTACCTTCCCCGGTCTATTTTATCGGGATTATTGTTAGCATCAAATATATATTCAGGAGGTAATACCCATGCACGGTTTTCATTCAACAGTAAGCAGAAGAGATTTCATGAAAACTCTTGGCTTGGCTGGTGCTGGTATTGGTGCAGCGGCAGCAACACTTCCAGTCTTTCATGACCTGGATGAACTTATGTCTGCATCGCAAGCTCAACATAAACAACCTTGGTTTGTTAAGGATGTTGATAAGCCAACTATAGATATTGACTGGAGCCAAGTTGTCCGTTCCGACAAGAGGATAAATGGCCATGATGGTATACCCTACCTTGCCCCTAGTGGTGGTTGGCATGCCACAGGTGACAGAATTGCATCGTATCCCGGCGGAGATGCCAATAGAAAACCAGCCGAGGATTATATCAAGAGCAAATTTCCCGATTGGAAGGGTGACACCCTTAGAGACCAGGCACTGCGCCAAACGGTCTGGACAGTCAAAAGAACCCCGACCCCGTTTGTGTGCAGTAAGCTGACTTACTCTCCGGAAGAATATGGTCTGCCCCGCTATGAGGGTACTCCCGAAGAGAACTATATCATGATACGAAACCTGCTTCGGTTTTGGGGTGGTGGCAAGATTGGTGTTATCAAGTTAGACCAGGACACCCGTAAAGTGTTCAATGCCAATTCAAGTAATAAAGATATTGTCTTTGAAGATGTTGATGAGGCTTATGAGACCACTACTAAAACAGTGGTACCGAACAAGAATGAATATCTCATAGTCGCCCTTTTTACCGCTCAAACTGTTTTAGGCCGCCGCTGGCCTTCACTCCAGAGTAATGCAGCTGTAATGGGGGTCTATAACTTCCTGAGCTGGGCAGAAGGGAATTTGCAGGAGTTCCTCCATGGCATTGGCTATGAGGCTAATATCGTGGATAACATTACGAATTCCGAACCCTGCGGCTTAATGGCCGGAGTAGGGGAAAATGTCCGTATGGGATATACTGTAGTATCTCCTGAAACTGGTGCTATGGCAAGGTGTGTTTTGCGAGTAATTACCGATCTGCCTCTAGCTACAACTAAGCCGGTAGATGCGGGTCTCAACCGCTTCTGCAATACCTGTAAGATATGCGCTGAAGCCTGCCCCTATAATGCTATTGTACTTGATGATGCTCCCTCTTGGGACAACGCGGCTATCCCGGGAAGCCCTCCCGGATTTAATGGTTGGCGCTTGAAGGCGATGTCATGTGCCCACTGCGGTTCAGCCTGTCAGGCAGTCTGTCCGTTTAATGCACCCAGAGAGACTTGGATTCACTCTCTTGTGGCGCCGACCGTAACCGTTACGCCCGTGTTCAATAAATTCTTCGCCGATATGGAAAGAACATTCGGATTTGGAATGTGGGAACCTGAGTCCTTCTGGACTGAAGAAGAACAGCCTATATTTGGTTATATAGGCGGAATACTAGGTAATTAAAGGAGGTCATAATATGCTTTGGTTTTTTGTTGGATTTATTGTGGCGGTAGTGGTATTGCTGCTTGTTTCCTGGCTAAAGAATAAAAATATCAAATTAGTTTGGTATGAGTGGGTCATCGGTATAGTTGGGTTACTATTAATCTTAGCAGCAATTCAGCATTATGCCGGCGCATTACGTGAAGGTTTTGCCAAGGCGGCATTGTTGGGTAGTTTGTCTTTTGGTATACCGGCAATAGTCTTGTTTGTTGTAGTTTGGCAGCTTATTTCTAGAAGACGGCGCGCTCAGACCTAAAGCTACCACATTTCTGCTGACTTTTTGGTTACTAGCCTTATGCCAGCGGCTGTTATTTGATAGATGATAGCTAGGAGAACCGAGTAGTAGCAATTTAGGTAGTACTACTGGGGGTTTATTAAGGGGGAGATGCATCTCCCCCTTAATTTTATTTCCCCTAGCTTTGTTGGAGACGTGGGAGGGTTGATTAGGGCCTGAGTGGTGGCTGGAGTTTATATAATCATGACGGATTCTTATACTACTTGTGTTTTAAAATTATTCCCATTCCTTTCCATCAATTGCTCTATCAATATCCTCTGCAGCATCAATCTTAACGTTGCCGGTTATAACTCTTGTATCAAATCGTTTGGATCCTCGGATTGAATATTTAGATTTTTTAATATATTCAGTCAAATAAAAATTATCAACGAAGTAAAAAGTGTGTTTTTTGCCTATCGCCCAACCATGTTTCAGACCATGTTTGCAGGCTCACGCTCACTTTTCGGACCATATCCCCTATTTGATAAAATTCTTGTATATTCGTATAAGTACTTTCCATAAGTGCAATTATAATACCATCAAAATGATAAAATAACTAACATTACGTAATAGAATAACATGACAGATAGTATTGACAGTTACGTAATAATATTTTATACTTAATTTGTAGTTTAGATCTTTAGAAAACCTTATTAACTCTGCCGTATTGACTAAGGCAGCTTGTTTATTGGATAGCACTTTATTATCTCTGGGTATGACCAAAAAGTGAATGGTTTTAGTTCTGAATATTATGAATAGTTAAAAATGCATGATTAATGTTTAGTGGCAATTTGGTGTCTGACTGGTTTGAGCATTTTCATAGAAAAGTATCCATGAATATTGCCGTAAAAGGAGGTGACCGGGCTGGGGATTTAAATAACAGTTTCCTTTAAACTTTCTGAATAGCGTTGTCATTATTAATCAGTTTTAAAATTGTATAAAGAGGTAACACAATGTCTAGATTTCACTCTTCGGTGAGTCGCCGGGATTTCATGAAAGCCTTAGGTATAACAGGTGCCGGGATAGGTACAGCGGCCGTAGCCTCTGCCACATTTAATGATATCGACGGGATGATAACTTCTGGTGCTGCGCCTAAAAGACCTTGGTGGGTTAAAGAAGCAGATAAAGCAACTGTCGAATATGACTGGAGTCAGATTGAGCGGTTTGACGCCCGTAAGGTTATGAACAGTCCCATGGGACCGCCCCAATGGGTAAGCACTGAAGAATGGGCACGGGTACAGAAAATTGCGGCGGATAATCAGGCTGACTGGATAAAAGCCGGCAAGCCGGGTTATACCCTGCGTGACCATGCCTTGTATAAGGGAGCGATGGGTGGCGAAGGAAGCCCCGGGGTTACAAATTACTCTTGGTTGGGTCCTCAGAAATCTCCTACCCCCGAAAAACTGGGTACAACACCCTGGCAGGGTACTCCTGAAGAAAATACCGCCATGCTCCGCACAGCCTTGCGCTTTTTCGGGGCGGCTGATATAGGTATACTGGAGCTGGATGAAAACGTAAGGAAGCTGGTTTATACCTATCCGAGAGTAGCCCCTTACAAGCGTTATGAATTTGAAGAAGTAGACAAGGGATATGAAGATGACGAGAAGTGGGTTATTCCCAGCAAGAAAAAATTATATGTGGTGACCATAATAAGCCAGTCATCTATAGATGGCTATACCACTACTCCTTCATGGATGCAACGAGCTGCTTCAGATAATACTGTCAGACTCAATGCCGGCATACTGGCCGCCACTCAGGAATTTTTAAGGACTTTGGGTTATCAGGCTATGGCTGGGCATGAACGAAATGCCCTTGGGCCTGCTCCGGCTTTTGCGGCTCTTTCCGGCTTGGGTGAGCTATGCCGCAATACTCAGGTGCTTACTCCTGATTATGGCCTTATGATTAGGGCAGTCAGACTGATAACTGATCTCCCCTTAGCCCCGACCAAACCTATTGATGCCGGTATCTGGCGGTTCTGCCATGACTGCGCTAAATGCTCTGAAGCTTGTGTCTCACAGGCTATACCTCACGACAAAGAGCCCTCATGGGATGTTCCGGGCGGCTGGAATAATCCCGGCAAGAAAGTTTGGTATGTTAATGCGGTGAAATGCCAGAGTACCCGTGAAATGTTAACCCGTGACTGTGGTTTATGCATGACTGCCTGTGTGTACACCAAGAAGGATTATGCCGGTATCCATAATATTGTTAAGAGTACCATTTCTACCACTGGGCTTTTCAATGGTTTCTTCAAAAACATGGATGACCAATTTGGTTATGGTACTGAATTCGGGCCTGACCATAATCCCCTGCAGGGTGATTTTAACGAAGGTGCCGAAGATTTCTGGGTTAAAAATATGCCCCAGTTTGGTGTTAACAGCATGATAGGTCTTAAGAATAGGTAATGCTGTTCTGAGAGAATAAAGGAGTTTAAAAGTCTATGTGGTTTATTATTGGTTTAATCGTGGGCGCTCTAATTTTGGGCTTAATCTGGCTCTTTCGGAAGAGTAATTTTAACCTTAATTGGTACGAATGGATTATTGGGCTTATTGGTTTGGCTTTAATTCTTTTCACCATCCAGAATTTCTTCGGGAGTCTGGCCGAGATGGAAAGTAAGGCAGCTGCCATGTTCTGGCTGGTAACCGGCTTGCCCGGCCTTATCCTGTTGGCGGTAACATGGCAACTGACCGCCCGAAGGGCTAAGAAGGCCTAGAAGCAGATTAAGTTCAGTCTTCAGAAGGGGGGAAGAGTCAAACTCTTACCCCCTTCCTTTAGCTAAGATCTTGCTGTTTTTTGTCTGTCTCTTGAGTAATATTACGTAAGTGTATATATTGATAGTCACGTAACGATATGTAATACTGCAATACTAATCAGGGTTATCGGTAGTTAATTTTTCTGGTCGTTTTACTGCTTTGGGTTAAGGTAACAAATTATTAGGGAGGACAGAAATGGCTAGGTTGTTAGTAGTTTACCAGAGTTTCGGCGGTCATACTAAGGCTTTGGCTGAAGCAGTGGCTGCTTAGGGAGTCAGGATAGTAGTGAAAGATGTAAATTCGGCCAGTGCGGCTGATCTGTTTGGTATCGACGGCTTTGTTTTGGCCACTACTCAAACCTTCCAATCCGTGGCCGGTGCTACCAAGAAATTTTTGGAAAAGCTTTGGATAAACAAAGATAGAATCGCCAAGGGTGAGCTTTTTGCTTCGATGATATGTTATAAAAATGACCCCAGTGCCACCCAGGCCAGCCTCAAGAATATTGCCGGTTACCTTGGCTTTACTGATGCTATTAGCGGTGTTAATATAAATCTGGATGAATTTGAAGCCGGCCAAATAAAAGCTCGTCAGCTGGGTCTCAGTTTGGCAAAGGTGCTTTAGTCCGGCCGGGAACGGTTATTCATAGCTAAGACGAAAGAATATGGAAGTCGTATTTGTCGGCAATACCAGTATTCTGTTAGAATATTAAGCAAAATGGAAAAAGAAAACATAACATCCTTTCTTCAAATAGGGGAAGTTGCCAAGCGGATTGGTATCAGCCAGCGTTCGGTGCGTTATTACGAGGAAGAAGGGTTGATAATCCCTTCGGGCAGTACTTCTGGTGGTTTGCGGCTTTATAACGAGGCTGATGTTACCCGTTTGCTTTTTATCAACCGCCTGCGCCTGCTGGGGGTAAGTTTAGACGATATTAAAATCTGCTTAGGTATTGAGAAACCACCCCCGGGTAACCGCCATGAACGGATAGAGCGGACTTTGCAAGCCCTTGTTTTTACCCAGACGAAAATTGACGAACATTTGAATTTATTCCAGCAAATGTATTCTGATAACAAGTGCGTGTTGGAGACGGTACAGGCCTGTCTGAAGTGTGATAAACCTAACTGCGCCGGTTGTCTAAAGAAGAAATATCTAATCTAAATAACAGGGTTTGGGAGGTCAACTTTGATGTTCCCAATTCATTTTTGGCGGTTTTGCCTTCGTTTAATCCCCTTTCCCCTTTTTTGCTTGATCTCCACCGGTAAGTTTAAAAACTAAGACATCAAATGTGAAACAGAATGTGCCAAGATTCCATACGATTGTTGACCGCCGAGATTACCTGAAAAATCTGGGCTTATGGGCTTTCGGCTACTCGGATAACGCTCTTAGTCTTTCCCTCTTTCATGACATAGACGAACTAATTTCCTACAGGGATTCTCATGTTTGTGACTGGCCTTGGTGGGTACGGGAATTGGATTACAATAAACCAACCACCGAAAT
>DAOUMG010000080.1:0-7210 GCA_034411935.1 Dehalococcoidaceae bacterium | reverse complement strand
AGCACCGCCAGTTTAAAATCAAGGTCAAACAGAAAGTAAGCAGCCGTGGTGGTAACAGCCCAGGTAACTATCACGCCTATAGTTATCAGATTACGAACGGAGCTGCCTGTTTTTTTCAGTTGCTCTATGCTCAGGTTCAGACCGCCCTCGAAGAGGATAACTGCTACCGAAAGAGAGACTATGGGCATCAATAAATCGCCGAAAATGTCAGTTGGCTTAAGCAGTCCCGTGGCCGGCCCGATAATAAAACCCGCCAGCAGTAGCAGCAGTATTGAAGGCAGATGCAGACGCCAAGCGAGCCAGGTAGCTCCGATACCCAGGATAATTATACCGGCCAGACCTAGCATCAGATCTTCAATCATAAATATAAAGCCCCGCGATAATAAGCTTTCATTTAGAAGCCAAGATTATACGCTTGCTAGCTAATAAGTCAATCAGGCTTTGGCAACCGGCGCCAGGGGCAGGATATATGTCGGTCCGGTTTTGCGTTTTAGATAGGATTTAGTATATTCAACGGGGAAAGAATAGAGTATCTGGGCTTTTGGGTGCTCCAGCCAGAAGAGGAAGACGCCCACCGTCTGCGGCTTAGTGCCGAAAGGACCGATGACCATATTATAGGAACCTTTGGTTTCGTCATAGATAGCCTCCAGAATGGTACGTACTCCGTAAGGACTATCCGCCGGCGCATTTCTTACTTCCACCGAGGGTTGAGATAAAAGATAGGCGTTATTCTTTTCTGCATACTTCAGGTAGTCCGCGTTATCCTGCCTTGGAGTGGTAATTAAAGCAATTGTCCGTGATGGATTGGAATGCTTCCATACGGCCAGCGACCTCTCTGGCTCAAAACCAAGGAAAAGAACCAGAATAGTCTCCTTCTCCATTGAAATACTGCCGAAGAAATTAGCCACCGTAGCAATCTGCTCTACTCCCTGGGTAAGCCTAGAGGGGGCGTACGTCTGGGTGGTGTGGAGGATGCGGGGAAAGCCCAGATTGAGCTCGGCTACCAGGTAATGTAAAAGCCCCAGCAGATATATCTTGGTGAAGCCGCTGATATCGACATTAACAAACGGCTCGTCCTGGTCTTTGGGCTGGCAGCGGCTCCAGATACCCTTGAGCTGGCTGATGCCGTCAATAGGGTCGTCCCGCAGACACCTGATGACGAAAACGCCCTCCGCCGTCCGACGGCTGAGCAGGTTTTGTAATTTATACAGGTTGGTATCTACCAGGGTCTGGTGGCGGGGTTCGTCGATAACGAAGATGACGCTAAACCTCACCCTGAAGTTGGCGCCCATCTTATTAGCAGCGGCCAGGCACCGGTTCTCAAAGCTAGCACAGCAGATAAATATGTCATCGGGGCCGTACTCATTCAGCCTTGCCAGACTATCAACTTCAACCGGTTCGTCAACCGCTCTCATCTAAAGACCTTTAAACCATTGAAATAACACCCACCAGCCCATAGTTTCCATCCGATGCCAATATAAACATCATCAGGCGTGATTGTCAAATTTTAAGCAGCGGATATTTTACAGGCATACAAAAGCACCTATGGACAATTGTCAATACCTGAAATTAACTGGAGAAAGGTTTATAATTAAAAAGCTTCAAGAGGAGTATTTTATGTTTTATTTTGCCTATGGTTCGAATTTAAACCGCAAACAGATGAAAGAAAGGTGCCCAGATGCTAAGGCTAAAGTCAGCGCTACCCTGCACCACTACAAGCTTATCTTCTGCGGTTGGTCCAGGAACTGGCACGGCGGTACCGCCAGCATCAAAGGACAACGTGGACAGAGAGTTCCTGGCGGAGTCTATGAAATAAGCGATGTTTGCCGGAGGAAGCTGGACAGGCACCAGGGCTACCCGGTCACCTATGACAGGATAAATATCATTGTCAATACCGACACCGGCGAGGCGATAGAAGCCTTTACCTATATTAAGAAACAGCAAGCCGAAGAAACAAAACCCTCGCCGGAATACCTAAAGATAATAAAACAGGGCTATATTGACTGGGGGCTTGTATAGACAAACCTTTGACAATAGTATAGACAATATAATAACAGGAAAACTATACTTTATTTATTTGCTTTTTTAATCTATTTTTGGTTAAATAACAGGTTGTTTGATATATTTCGGAGGAATGATGAAAATCTTGGAACTGAAAGCAGAAAAAAGGGAAGTACTGGGTAAAAAGACGCGTTTTTTACGCCGTCAGGGGCTCACGCCAGCCCATCTCTTCGGACATAATATAGAATCGCAAGCGCTTCAGTGCGATACCACCCAGCTAGAAAAAATAGTTAGCCGGGCGGGCACCACCCGCATTATAGACCTTCGCATCGGCGAGGAAAAACAACCTAAAAAAGTCTTCATCCGCGAAATCCAGCATGACTCCATCAAAGACTATATTTATCATGTAGATTTCTACCAGATAAGGATGGAGGAAATAATGAAGGCCGATATCCCCGTCATTATCATCGGCGAGGCGCCGGCGCTTAAGGGTAAGGGTCACATACTGGAACATATTATCGACCATATAACCGTCGAGTGCCTGCCCGATAAGCTGCCTCCCGATATAGAGGTTGATGTCAGCACGCTTAAAGAAGTTAACCAGGCAATCCACGTCGGCCAGCTTAACCTGGGACCCGAAGTAACCATCCTTACCAGCCCGGACCGGATAGTGGTCAAGATAAGCGAAGTTGCCGCCGCCAGGATAGAAGAAGCCGAAGAGGTTGCCGCCAAGGTTGCTAAGGTTGCCGGAGAAGAGGCGGCCGAAGCTGAAACTTCTGAGAGACCAGCCGGGAAAAAGGCGGAAGAATAGCCCGCTTAAAAGAACGAAAGTGCCTGAAAATATACAAGCAGACACGCCTTCGGTAGAGGTTAGCCATGTTTCCAAGACATACGGCAGTCGGAAAGTAGTTGACGATGTTTCCTTCAACATCCGACCAGGCGAAACATTTGGCCTGATAGGTCCCAACGGCGCCGGCAAGACGACCACTATCCGCATGATAATGGATATCATCAAGCCCGATTCCGGCACTATTAAAATCCTGGGAGAAGCCTTAAGCGAAGAAGCCAAGGATAACATCGGTTACCTGCCTGAGGAGAGAGGCCTCTATAAAAAAACGACCGTTCTGGATATCCTTATTTATTTAGCGCAGTTGAAAGGTATAGACCCGCAACAGTCTCTAAGCCGCACCGAGCAATTACTTGATAGGGTAGCCATGCTACCTCATAAGGATAAGAAAGTCGAGGAGCTCTCCAAGGGTATGGGGCAACTGATACAATTTCTGGCAACTATCATCCACGACCCCGAACTTATAATCCTGGACGAGCCGTTTGCCGGCCTTGACCCGGTTAATACCGAACTTTTAAAAGAAATAATCCACGAGCTAAAAGGGCAGGGCAAGGCGATTATCCTTAGCACCCACCAGATGAACCAGGTAGAAGAACTCTGCGACCGTATAATGATGATAGATAAGGGCAAGAATGTCCTCTACGGTAGTCTTACAGATATAAAAAGTGAGTTCAGTAGTAATTCTATCTTCGTTGAATGTCGGGGAGAGCCGGGCGAGTTGGAGGGAGTAACCGGCCGCCAGCAGCATGCTAAATACCTGGAGCTATTCCTGGGCGACGGCACCAGCCCAAACGACGTTCTCAAGCAATTGGTGAGGCAGGGGATTCTAATAAACCGTTTTGAGGTAGCCACACCCGCCCTCAACGAGATATTTATTCAGGTAGCCGGAGACAAAGGTGACTAAAACCTTAATTATACTGAAACATGAATTCATCCAGACGATTAAAAGAAGGTCTTTTATTATACTGACCCTGGCTTTTCCGCTAATCGGACTGCTGGCTATATCCGGCTACCAGATGATACAGGGTACCGATGAGCCGCCTACCCCCGGTGAAGCGCTTAACGTAGGTTTTGTCGACCAGGTCGGTGTTTTCGACGGCTATACCGAGCAATATCTGGTCAATCTCATCCCTTATATCACCACAGAAGAAGCTACTAAAGACCTGCTGACCAAGGAACTGGACGAGTACTTCGTTATCCCGCAGGATTATATAGACACGGGTATCGTAACACGCTACACGACGGAACGGGAACTCAAACCACCCGACGAAATCTTGCTGGCTATTAAAGATTTCCTGCTTAGCAATCTTTTAGACGAGCAGTTAACCGAAGAAGAGCTAATCCGCGCCCAGTACCCGCTTAACCTTGCTAGTATAACGCTGGATGAAACCGGCCAGGTAAGCGAGGAACAGGGCGGCCTGGGTGTCTTTATCGTACCTTATGTCTTCGGGCTGCTTTTAATTATGTCTATCTTTACCTCCTCTGGTTTCCTGCTCCAGGGATTGGGCGAGGAAAAAGAAAACAGGATTATGGAAATCCTGCTGTCATCTGTATCTCCCAGGCAACTGATTACCGGCAAAGTACTGGGGCTAGGCGCCGCCGGATTGATTCAAATACTGGTATGGGTAGTCTCGGCTCAAGTTTTGGTGGTCTTCGGCTCAAGTGCCATCGGTGGTTTCTTTAGTGAAATCCAGATACCGGAAGGCTTCTTTTTACTGGCTCCCATTTATTTTATTCTGGGATATCTGCTTTTTGCCGTGCTGATGGCAGGTATCGGTGCTATCACCAATACCTCACGCGAGGGTCAGCAGATGTCGACCATATTCGTCATGCCGGCTATGCTGCCGTTTATGCTACAGGTATTTTTATTAGAAAATCCCACCCATATAGTCAGCCAGCTCTTAACCTTCTTTCCGCTAACGGCGCCCATAGCCGTCATCATCAGGCTTGGCAGTACCAATATTCCCGTCTGGGAGCTTGTAGTAAGCGTGACCCTGATGGTAGCCGCCATCTTCGGTTCTATCTGGCTTTCGGCTAAAATATTCCGTACCTTTTTACTTATGTACGGTAAGACTCCAAAATTAGGCGATATTCTTCGTTCATTAAGACAGGCTTAGTTGAAGCTATCTTTTTAGCTCTGTATAATCTAACCATGATTATAGATTGTCACTGCCATGTCTTTCCGCCGCAGATTAAAAAGAATCGCCTGAGGTATACTGAAAGCGACCCCTGCTTCGCCCTGCTCTACTCAAACTCAAAAGCCAAACTAGTCACTACGGAAGAACTTATCGCCAGCATGGATGATGCCGGAATTGACATCTCGGTAATCGTAAACATAGGCTGGACGACCCACGAGCTATGCGTCGAGACCAACGATTATATACTGGAGTCTATCGCCCGCTATCCGGATAGGCTAATCGGCTTCTGCAGCGTCCAGCCGCTAACCTGCGACGCCGCCCTTTACGAAATAGAGCGCTGCGCCCAGGCCGGCGTCAGGGGCGTCGGCGAGCTCAGGCCCGATATTCAGATGTTTGACCTGATGGACGAACAGTTTACCAGGCCAATGGTAGGTATTATGGTCAAGCACAATCTGGTCTTTTTAAGCCATACTTCCGAGCCGGTGGGTCACGAGTACTCGGGCAAAGGTACGGTAACCCCGGATATATTCTACCCGTTTATAAAAAGCTATCCCGAACTAAAGATAATCTGCGCCCACTGGGGTGGCGGCCTGCCCTTTTATAACCTGATGCCCGAAGTAAAAAAATCCCTCGGAAATGTCTTTTTTGATAGCGCCGCCTCGCCACTACTCTACCAACCTGAGATTTATAGTCATATTACCCAGATAGCAGGCGCCGAGAAAATCCTCTTCGGCAGCGACTACCCCCTGATAGAACAAAAAAGAGCTCTTAAAGAGGTTACTTCTCTTAAACTGCCTGAGGAAGATGAAAAACTTATCCTCGGCGGCAATGCTGCCAAATTATTTGGTTTGAAGGATTAAATACTCGTTATGGGGCAGGTACGCGCTTTTATAGCCATAGATCTTCCCGAAGAGGTAAGGGGAGAACTCACCCGAATACAATCCAGATTAAAGACCCCCGGACAAGACTATGTCAAGTGGGTAGACCCCGACGGAATCCACCTGACGCTTAAGTTCCTGGGTGATATAGCGGAAGAAAAGATAGCAGATATAACCGCTGCTATGACAATTTCTGTCCAGGGTGTCCAGCCGTTTAGTCTTTCCATCAAAGAGCTGGGCGTCTTTCCTAACCCTAACCATACCCAGGTGGTCTGGGTGGGGCTGATCGGTCAGCTTGATACCCTTTCCTATTTACACAAACAGCTCGAAGATAACCTGGAGAAGCTGGGCTTCGCCGCCGAAAAAAGGCGCTTCAGCCCCCACCTCACCTTGGCCCGAATTCGCAACCATGCGTTGCCGATACAGCGTCAGTCTTTCGGCAAGCTGGTCAGCGAAACCGCCTTCGAGAGCGATAAAACCGTAAAGGTCACCGCCATAAGCCTGATTAAAAGCCAGCTTACCCCCGGTGGGGCTATCTACAGCTGTCTACGGTCTGTGCCAATAAAACCCCAAGGAGTGGTTTAATATCCCCTTGTCTAGAAAATTATTTTGGAGTATACTGCTCAAAACCTAAATCAAGGCTGGGAGGTGGATCTAAGTGGAACACATGAGTTTCCCCAAGTGTCTTAAATGTAACCAGGGCGATCTGGTACCCCTTTCCGATTTCGGCAACCAGGGGGCGGCAATACACTATAAAGCCTGGGTTTGTACCAATCCTGATTGCGGCTTCAATCTCAAAATCAGGAACGGAGATGTTTATATAAACGAGCCTATCTTAAGCGGTGTCAATAACAACCGCTCTCACAGGTAGACTTTTAATAAGCCCGATAGATAGAGATTAGGGGCGATTATGCTTCCTCAATTAACAAGGTTGAAAGAGGTGGCGCTTGACCTGATATTGCCGAAGCGGTGCCTCGGCTGCGGTAAGGAGGGGGCTTATATCTGCTCCTCTTGTACTAGCAAACTGCCCAGGGTCATACCACCCGTCTGCCCCCTATGCGGCCTCCCGCAGATAAGCCAGTGCCTCTGCTCTTCATGTACGGGCCGTCACTGGGCGATAGACGGCATCCGCTCCCCCTTCCGCTTTGAAGGCCTGGTCCGCCAGGTGATATATCAGTTCAAATATAATAATCTAAGGGATGTCGCCAGAACGCTGGCTGAACTGGTGGCGGAATACCTAATAAATAATCCTATGCCCGGTGAAGTGCTGGTGCCGGTACCACTTCACCGGCAACGGCTTAAATACAGAGGTTACAACCAGTCCCGTCTGCTGGCTTACGAGCTGG